>JAIXYF010000261.1 GCA_027490345.1 Novosphingobium sp. | reverse complement strand
GCCCGGAGCAGAGGCAAGCGAAGAGGAACTGCGCGCCTTCGTCGCGGCGCGGCTGGCGGGGTTCAATGTGCCGGGGCGCATTGCCTTCAGCGCGCAGACCCTGCCGCGCAACGCCAACGGCAAGATCCTCAAGGGCGAACTCAGGGCCATGCTGGTCGAGGGGTAAGCGCTGGCAGAAACGTGAGATGGCGTGCGGCAAGGCTCATGCGATGAATGCAGCAATGATCAGGGAGACGGAATGATGAGCGAGACGCAAACAGCAGGCGAGCGGCGCACTGGCGGGTGCCTGTGCGGTGCGGTGCGCTATGATACGGCATGGCCGCCGCTGCTGACCGGCGTGTGCCATTGCCGCCATTGCCAGAAGCAGGCGGGTACGGCGTTTTCGGTGCTCGTCGCCGTGCCGTTCGCCGCGCTGGAACGCTCGGGCGAGATGACCGTTTATGAAGACGGCAGCGAATCCGGCAACCCGGTGCTGCGCAAGTTCTGCGGCAAGTGCGGCTCGCCCGTGTTCAGCGAAACGCCGGACGGGATGGCGAAGGGCATGATCTTCATCAAGGCAGGCACGCTGGACAATCCCGACGAACTGGCGCCGACGCTCCATTTCTGGACATCCAGCAAGCAGAACTGGGTAACGCTGCCCGAAGGCGTAACGCTGCTGGAAAAGCAGTAGCGGTTCGTGGTCGCCCCGGCCGCAAACCGGGGTGGCTCCGTTCGGCCAGATGGGCCGGGCCTTTTGGGGCGGGCCTCGCAGATTGCATCACCGGGCCAATTGCGTCCGTCGTGGCTTTGCGCTCCTATTCAATGCGCCAGCTTGTTGGGGGGCGGCAGGATGGCAATATGCCGAAGATGCAAGCACCGCGCGTCTGACAAGGCCTGCCCGGCCAAGCATTCGCCGCTGAAAATCAGGACCCGCCATGGCTGACATTGACCCCCAGATCGACCGCCCGGAAAGCGAGCAGCCAGGCCGCTGCCCGGGGATCACCTACACCGACATGCTGGCCGCCGACACGCGCCCCGCGCCCGATTACCTCGTGATGGAATCGACGCAGGAACTGGGCGATGAACCGCTCCATCCGGAACGCTATACCAGCCCGGCGTTCATGGCGATGGAAGACGAGAAGATGTGGCCCAACGTGTGGCAGTTCGCCGCGCGTGAGGAAGACATGCCCGATGCGGGCGACACCGTGGTCTACGAGCTGGGCGACAAGTCCTTCCTGCTGATCCGCCAGCCGGACGACAGCGTGCGCGCGTTCTACAACGTGTGTCTGCATCGTGGGCGCAAGCTGAAGCTGGAAAGCGGGCGCTCGATCAATCTGCGCTGCCCGTTCCATGGCTTCACCTGGAACAACGATGGCAGCCTCAAGGAAATCCCCTGCGCGTGGGATTTCAAGCATCTGGAAGACAAGGATCTTTCGCTTCCCGAAGTGCGAGTTGAGCGCTGGCAGGGCTTCATCCTGATCACCGAGAACCAGGATCTGCCCGGTTTCCGCGAATGGATCGGCCCGGGCGTGGAGCACTATGACAACTGGCGGCTGGAGGAATGCACCACCGGCGCATGGGTTGCTCGCGTGGTCCCTGCCAACTGGAAGGCGGTGTCCGAGGCGTTCATGGAAGCCTGGCACTCGGTCGTCACCCATCCGCAGATCCTGCCGTTCACCGCAGACGCCAACACGCGGTATGACCTTTACGGCGATCACATGAACCGGGCGATCACGCCCAACGGCACGCTTTCGCCCCACCTCAAGGGCAAGGATCAGCTCTATGTGATCAACAAGCTGGCCGAATTCCTGGGTGCAGGTGATGGGCGCGGCCGCCGCAATGCCGCTGAGCCGACCGATCTCAAGGGCTTCGATCAGACCGACCCGCTGCTGGCGCGCAAGGTTTTGGCGCAGGCCAACCGCGAAGGCTTCGCGGCGATGAACGGGCATGATTACTCGCAGGCCTCCGACAGCGAGATGCTCGACAACCTGACCTACAACATTTTCCCCAACTGGAGCCCGTGGGGCGGCTTCGTGCCCAACATCGTCTATCGCTGGCGGCCGTGGAAGGATGCCGATCACTGCCTGATGGAAGTGCGCATCCTGATGCGCGCGCAAAAGGGCGAAAAGCCCGCGCGCGGCCCGGAAATGTTCATGATCCCCGATGGCGAGCCCTGGACCTATGCCGGCCACCTCATCGGTGCGGCGCTGGCGGGCGTGTTTGATCAGGACATGGAAAACCTGCCCCATGTGCAGGCGGGCATGAAGGCTTCGAAGAACAAGCGGCTCGAACTCGGCCACTATCAGGAAACCCGCATTCGCCAGTTCCACCGCACGATGGACAAGTACATCTCCGGCGAGCTGCCGAAGATGGCCTGATGAACAGGCTCGAGGGGCGCATCGCGCTGGTAACCGGCGCGCTGCGCGGCATTGGCTTGGCGGCGGCAGAGCGGCTGCTGGCCGAAGGCGCAAGCGTCGTGCTGACCGATATCGCCGATCCGGGCGCGGCGGAGGTTTCCGCCGTGCTCGCCCGGCTGGGGCGCTCGGCGCACTACCTGCGCCTCAACGTGACGCAAGAGGCCGACTGGCAGGCTGCCGCTGCGCAGGTCCGCGCCGATCACGGGCGGCTCGATGTGCTGGTGGCCAATGCGGGCACCGATTGCACGTCGCGGGTCGAGGAAATTTCCCTCGCCGATTGGCACCGCGTGATGGCGGTGAATGTCGATGGGCTGTTTCTGGGCGTGAAACACTGCGCACCGCTGATGGAAGAGACAGGCAAGACGACGCGCGGCGGTTCCTCGGTCATCGCGATCAGTTCGATCATGGGCCTTGTCGGCATTGCCGATGCCTCGGCCTATAACACCTCAAAGGGCGCGGTGCGCTTGTTCTGCAAGGCGGTCGCCATCGAATTCGCGCAAAAGCGCATGCCGATCCGCGTCAATTCCGTGCACCCCGGCTTCGTGCGCACGCACTTGCTTGAACAGGGCATGGCGGGCTGGGTGGAAAAGGGCATGGGCGAATCGGTTGATGCGCTGATGGCTGGGCTGGGCGCCAGCACACCGCTGGGCCGCATTGCCGAACCGGACGAAATCGCGCCTGCCGTGGCGTTCCTGGCGTCCGATGATGCCAGCTACATCACCGGGGCCGAACTCGTCGTCGATGGCGGCTGGACCGCGCAGTAATCAGAGTTCGACCACGACCTTCCCGACATTCGCGCCGGTAAAAAGCTTGGTGAAGGCTGCCGGCGTTTCTTCCAGCCCCTTGCTGACTTCAAACGGCAGCCGCAGCTTGCCAGCGGCGGCAAGCCGGGCAAGCTCGGGATTGAACTGCGCCTCGCGCGCATAGAAATCGGGCGAGAAGAAGCCTTCGATGCGCAGGCGCTTCATCAGCACCTGATCGAAGCGGTATGGCCCCGGCACCGGCCCCTGCGCGATGTAGTTGGTGATCAGCCCGCAGACCGCAACGCGGCCAAACAGCGCCATGTTGGCCAGCGCAGCATCGAGGATTTCGCCGCCGACATTGTCGAAATAGACGTCGATCCCCTCAGGGCAGTGGCGCGCCAGTTCGGCCTCGACGTTGCCTGTCTTGTAGTCAATTGCCGCGTCAAACCCGTATTCGCCCGTCAGCAGCGCGCATTTGGCCGCGCCGCCTGCAATGCCGATCACCCGGCAACCCAGCGCCTTGGCGATTTGCCCCGCCATAAGCCCGGTGCAGCCCGCCGCGGCGGACACCACAAACGTCTCGCCCGCTTTTGCCGCGCCGGTTTCCACTACGCCGACCCAGGCAGTCCACCCGTTCGCGCCATAAATGCCGACATATTCTTTCAGATCGGCGTGTTCCTGATCAAGCGTGGTGCAATACGTCGCGTCCGGCTCGACCACCGAGAAATCCGCCCACTGGCCATAACAGCGCACGCGGTCGCCTACCGTATAGGCCGGATGGCGGCTTTGCCTGACCACCCCCAGCACCGTGCCGATCAGCTTGGCACCCAGCGGCGTGCCCGGCTGATAGCTGTCCTCGCGGTCGGTCATGTACATGCGCGTGCCGCTGTCCATCGAGAGGACTTTGTTCGCCACGAGGATCTGGCCCACCGCCAGCGCAGGCAGTGTCTCCGTCTCCAGCGCAAAGGCTTCAGCATAGCCATTGCCAACCGGGCGCTTGGCGAGGACCCAGTGGCGGTTTTCGGTGCTCATCGTCTATCCTTCGGCTGGCTCGACCAGCGTATCAAGCCCGGGTTTTTCAGGCAACGCCACTGGCGTAATTGACCGGCCCTACCCTCTCTTTCATCAGTGTGATGGCGGGGCAATTGCCGATAGCTTTACGCATTAAAATATTGGGAGACGTGTCTTGGCTGATAAGACCCTGCGTACCTTCTGCCGCTTCTGCCATGCCAGCTGCGCCATGCTGGTCGATGTGGAAGGCGACAAGGTCACGGCGGTACGGGGCGATCCCGAGAACCCGCTGTTCAATGGCTATACCTGCGTGAAGGGCCGCCAGATGCCCGAAATGCACAACCTGCCCGAACGGCACATGCGCCCGCTGGTGCGCAAGGGCGGCGTGAAAGGCGCCGAGTTTGTCGAAACCTCTACCGCCGAGGCCCTGAAGCTGGTGGCGGACAAGATCAAGGCCGTGATCGCCGAGCATGGGCCGCACGCGGTGGCGCTCTATTGCGGCACCAATGCCTTCCAGAACAGCGCGGTGCTGGGCACATCCTATGCGCTGGCTGAGGCGCTGGGCACGCGCAACTACTACACCAGCGTCACGGTGGACCAGCCCGCCAAGGTCTTCACCACCGCGCGCTATGGCCAGTGGATGGGCGGGCCGAACAACTTCGAGGAATCCGACGTCGTCATGTTCGTCGGCAACAACCCCCTCGTCTCGCACTATACGCCGAGCGGCGGCGTCCCGCCGTTCTCGCCCTCGCGCCGCCTGCGCGATGCCAAGGCGCGCGGCATGAAGGTGATCGTGGCCGATCCGCGCCAGAGCGACACCGGCAATCTGGCGGACCTTTACCTGCAAGTGAAGCCCGGCGAAGACCCGGCGTTGCTCGGCGGGATGCTCCACGTGATCATCAAGGAAGGGCTTTACGACCGCAATTTTGTGGCCGCCCATGTCGATGGCTTCGATGAGCTGGCCGAAGCGGTGAAGGACTTCACACCGGAACTGGCCGGGGAACGCTCGGGCGTCCCGGCGGAGCAGATCGTCGCGGCTGCGCGAATGTTTGCCCGCGCCGCGAAGGGCCGGGTGGTCACGGGCACGGGGCCGGAAATGGCCGGGCGCGGTGTCCTCACCGAATACATGGTGACCGCGCTCAACGTGGTCTGCGCGCGGTTCAACCAGGCGGGTGACAAAGTGGCGAACCCGATGGTGTTCATGCCGTTTGCCGCTGGACCCAAGAAGGCGCAAGTCGCGCCGCCGATGGCGATGTTCGGTGAAGGCTTCACCCAGTCGCGCATTCGCGGCATCGGCAAGCTGGGCACCGAAATGCCCTGCCCGGTGCTGGCGGACGAGATTCTCACCCCCGGTGAAGGCCAGATCAAGGTGCTGATCTCGATCGGCGGCAACCCGGAAATTGCCTTCCCGAACCAGCGCAAGGTGCGCAAGGCGCTCGAAACGCTCGAAATGTTCGTACAGGTCGATCCCTATATGTCAGCCAGCGCCAAGCGGGCTGACGTGATCCTCGCGCCCTCGATGTGCCTTGAGCGGGAAGACATCAACAACGTCTCGCAGCCGTTCTGCGAAGAGCCTTACGCGCACTACGCCGAGGCGATGGTGCCCGCGCCGGGCGACACGATGGACGAATACGAAATGCTATGGTGGCTGGCCAAGCACCTCGGCCTCCAGCTCCAGCTGCCTGGTGGTCCGTGCTCGATGGACGCAGTGCCGGACAAGATGACGATGCTCGATCTCATCTCGCACGGCTGCCTTGTTGCGCCCAGCAAGGCGCGCGCGGATGGGCTGGCGAGCGACACGCCCGGCGGGGCGATGTTCTATCCCGAAGCCCATGCCACGATTGCCCCCGCTGATCCTGAGGCGGCAAACCGCTTCCAGCTGGGCGCAGGTGCAATGCCGGCGGCCTTTGCCGGCTATGCGGCGCAGCGGCCCGAGGCGGATGGCTTCGATTTCCGGCTCATCTCGCGCCGGTCGAAGCACCGCTACAACAGCAACGGCCACATTTCCGAGTTCCTCAAGAAGAAGATGCCGACCAACCCGGCCTACATCAATCCGGAGGACTTGGCCGCGCTGGGCGTGGCAGACGGCGCGGTGATCGAAATCGCCTCGCGCGTCGCCTCGATCCACGCGGTCGCCAGCGCGAGCGACAAGGTGCGGCGCGGGGTCATCTCGATGTCGCACGCCTGGGGCAGCGATGATGCCGGCAAGGATGATGTCATGACCGAAGGCGGTTCGACCAACCGCCTGATCGACGATGCGCAGGATGCCGATCCGATCACTGGCATGGTGCTGCAAAGCGCGATCCCGGTGCGGGTGGTGGCGGCCTGATCGGCTGCTGCGCCCCCTTAACCGGTGATCATGTACCGTTGATCGGTTGCCCGTCACCCCGGGCTTGACCCGGGGTTCGGCTGTCCTTCTGGCGGGGTTTCTGAGGAAGAAAGCCAAGGCCCGTGTCAAGCACGGGCCGACGATGTGACGTGATGCGTTCCGGCCCTGAATGCTGAGACTGCGCGGCTGAGGCAGATTGCTTCAGCCGCGTTTTCTTTGCCTGGCCCGCAAAGAACATGGCCCCCCAACGAAAAAGGCCGCCCCGGTTTCCCGGAGCGGCCCTTTTTCTGGCCGAAGCTCTGACGGATCAGAACTTGAAGCTGGCCTGCATGAAGACCTGACGGCCACGGTTGACGGTGAACACTTCATCATCACCCTGCGGCACGAAAGTGGGCGTGCCGGGGGTGCCGAGCCCGCCGGGACCGGCGAGGAACGGACGGCCGCCCGAGGTGTTGACGAAGATCTTGTCCGTGATGTTGTTGCCGATCAGCGCCAGCTTCCACCGGCCATCAGGCGCACCGACCGAAATCTGCGCGTCAATGGTGGCATAAGCAGGCTGGATGTAGTCAGCCACGTTTTCCTGACGGGTGTAGTATGCGCCGCTGTAGGCGAGGTTGCTGGCCAGGCCCAATTCGAGCGAATCGCCCAGCGGTGCGGTGTAATCGAAGGCGATGTTGCCCGCGAAGCGCGGCGCTCGCGCGGCGCGGCGGCCCTTGATGTTCGGATCATCCGCGTTGCCGAGAATGCCGTCCGGGCCGGTACCGGTGAAGAAGTCCTTGGTGAACTCCGCATTGGTATAGGCCGCCGAACCCGTGAAGCGCAGGCCGTCAACCGGCGTGCGCCAGCTGAAGTCCGCATCGATACCCTTCGTGGTCACTTCACCCGCGTTGCTGGTGATGAACTGGATCGTGGTGGCATTGAAGTTCTGCACCTGCAGGTTCTTGAACACATAGTAGTACGCGGTCGCGTTGAACGTGATGGTGCGGTTGGCCAGCTGCGACTTGAAGCCGATTTCACCGCCGCGGCTGGTTTCGGACTTGAAAATCAGGCCCGCCGCAACAGCATCGCGGGTGGCCGGGTTATCAAGGCCGAGCAGGTTCGACGAAGGCAGCGCCGAGTTGTCGATACCGCCCGATTTGAAGCCGGTCTTGAAAGCGGCATAGATGTTGAGATCAGGCGTCGCCTTGTAGCGCAGCGTGACTTCGGGCGTCCACTGGCTGTCGTTGAAGTTGATCGGACCCGAGAAGAAGCCGCTGTCGATGAACGCCGGGCCGGACGAGAGGAAGGTGTGCACATAAGGCACCGTGATCGTGTTGACCTTCTTCTCTTTGGTCCAGCGTACGCCGCCGGTCAGTTCGAGCTGCTCAGTGAACGTCAGCGTGCCGCTGCCGAACAGCGAGTAGGCGTCCGTCTTGGTGCGGTGCTTCTTGTACCAGTCATAGGTGTTGCCGGTGACGGGATCGGGCGCGATGATCGAGATGTTCACGCCCATCTGAGACGTGTTGAAATCGATCGTGCGCTTTTCATAGAACGCGCCGAGGGTGAAGTTGAACATCCCGTCGAAGCTGCTGACCATGCGCAGTTCCTGGGTGAACTGCCGCGTCTTGTTCTCCGGATCGCTGGAACCCATGCCGAGCGGAACGCCCGGGCCGTTGATCGCGGCCAGTGCAGGCGCGATGGCGGAAACGGGGGCGCCATTGGGATTGAACGCCGGGCCGACGCCGACATAGGAATAGCTGTCAAAGTCGACGGCCTTGAGGCTCATGAAGCCGGTAGTCGAGACAACCTTCAGGTTGTCTGACACGTTGGCATTCATCAGCAGGCGGGTGAAGAAAAGGTCCGTCTTGCCGAAGGGGTGGCCCGGATAGCCGCCATTGGCGCCCGCGCTGCCATCGGGGAACTTGCCGACTGCGGTGGGCGAGGGGTCCGATGTGGTGACGAACTTGTTGAAGGGATTGCAATCCGCGTTCGACGGGATCGCGATCGCGCCGCCCAGCAGCACCACTTCATCGGCGCGGCCATTGGCACCGCACGAAACGTCGCCCGTGCCGATGGCGCCATCATTGGTGTTGCGCGTGTAAGTGGCCTTGAGGTTGGCCTTGAAATCGGCAGAGGGTTCCCACTGCAGCGTGACCCGGCCGACGAAATCGCGCAGGCCGCGATTGCGCAGCAGCGCCGGCGTCGTCGGCGCGATCTTCACGTATTCCTTCACGTCATTGTATTGGCCCGCGATGCGGATTCCCAGCGTTTCACTCAGCGGTCCGGAAACGAACCCGTTGATGAGATAACCCTTCTCCTCGAACTCATACGAAGCGTTGCCGCCATACTGCCAGGTGGAGGTGGGATCCGCCGAGCGGATCTGCATCACGCCAGCAGAGGCGCTCTTGCCGAAGTAGAGCGACTGCGGGCCCTTGAGCACGTCAATCTGCGCCGGATCGACGAAACCGGCCTGCAGCAGGCGGCTGGTGGAAACCTGCACGCCATCGAAATCGAGCGCCACGGCGCTGTCGAACGCGGCGGAAATGTTGGACGAGCCGATACCGCGCAAGGAAAGCTGCGCGCCTGCACCCGAACCACCGATCTGCACGTTGAGCGTAGGGATGCGGCTGACGATGTCAGCAGGCTTGGTCACGTTGTACTTGGCGAGAGTGGCTGCACCGATCGCGGTGATCGTCAGCGGCACGTTCTGCAGCGATTCTGCATCGCGGCGGGCGAAGACGGTGATTTCCTCGGTCGTGGCTGGCGCTTCTGCCGCAGCATCGGCGGCAGCATCAGCCGCATGTGCCAGCCCAGGCATGACCAGTGAACCGGCCGCAGCGCCAAGCAATAGCGCACTGCGAAACGGCGACGCGAGTATCCTCAACCTCATAGCAATCCTCCCAGAAATACTGCCTCTAATATATCCTGCTGTTTTTACAGAATTTTACTTAGGCAATCCCGAGCAATAGGCTAGGGTGTGGGGGGCAAGGAGCAACTATCAAAAAGGGTGGCAGACTGCGAGTTTTTGTGCGCCGTGTGGCTGCACAAACACGCCAGTCCCGTGCGGGCGAGCTAGCAAGGCCGCCGGGGCTGGACGGCAGTGCCCCGCCCGCAAAGCCGGGCAGGGGCACCTTCCGGCTCAGCGGCTTTTCGGCGGGGTTTCGCTATCCAGCCAGCGGTTCAGCTTCTCATGGAAATCGCGAATCTTGCTTTCCTGATAGCTTGCGAAAATCACCTCGCCCTTGGGATGATTGTGCAGACCTTTCTGCACGGCAGCATGATTCAGCCCGTCCTGATTGAAAATTTTGTTGAGGTAGCTGCCGAACTCGGTCGCCTTGGTGTAGTCGTCCTCCAGATCGAGAAACGTGCATTTGGCAGGCGCGGGGCGTTCCTCGCCATCGGGCACTTGCACCATATACATCACTTCGTGCAGCGATTGCTCCGGGTTGTTGCCATCGGGGCGGAAGCGGTAGAAAATCGGGTTGAAATCGGCCCAGGGGTGCAGGTTGGGGAACACCGAATAGAAGATCGCATCGATCATGTCGGCATCGCTGAACTGGTCGATCGCATCGCCCCATTGCGGCCGCAGCGTCTCGCGCCGGTCGCGCGCGGCATCGGCGCGGAAATCCGCCGCGGAAGCGCTGGCAAAGCGCGTAGGCATGTTTTCCTCGCCCGGCGCGATCTTGCCGCCGATCCAGTTGCACATGTGCGGATCGGCGTTGCGCACTTCGCCTTCAAGGTGCGCGGCGGTCATGTCGAAAATGCCGGTCCGGCCATTGGGGTGGCGCACCTCGACGCGGTCTTCCGCAATGCGGCTGTAGAGGTGCCCGTTCAGCGGGTGGCGGAAGCTGGTGAAGGCCTGACCTTCGGGAAAGGCCGAAGGATCGGGCGCATCGAGATCGGTGTGCGCGCTCGGCGGGCCGGATGCAGACATCGCGCGGCTGATATTGGGCCACACGTCATACTTCGAGCCGGTATCGAGGAACATTGGCAGCAGTTCGGGGTGCGTGCCGACGACGTGGTAGGATTCCATGAAGGCTTCCTGCGCCACTTTCCAGTTGCACGGCAGGCGCTTCACCATATGCGCGGCCTTGTAGCGGCGCTTGAACGGCAGCGAGAAATGGCGGTCGATATCACCCAGGAAATCGGCAAGCGGCTCGGCGTCCGGGTCCGGATTGATGAACACGAAGCCGCCCCAGTGGCCGACCGAAACGGCGGGCAGCGCGTATTCCTCTTCGGTAACGCTCGGGAAATCCCAATGGCTGGGCACTTCCTTCAGCGTGCCATCGAGGTGCCACGACCAGCCGTGGAACGGGCAGCGCAGCACCTTAAGGCCCTGCCGGTGCGCATCGCATAGCTGGCGGCCCCGGTGAAGGCAGGCGTTGGGAAAGGCCTTGACCGCGCCGGGCGCGTCGCCGGGGGCATTGCGTACAATGATGAACGAAAGCCCTGCGATTTCATAGACGTAGGTGTCGCCAACATTGGGGATGTCGTCTTCATGGCAGGCCATCTGCCACACGCGCTTCCACAGCCGCTCAACCTCGCGGTCATGCTCTTCGCGCGAATAGTAGCGGTGCGTGGCGACTTTGGTGACGCCGCCGGGATAGGGCGATTCTTCAAGATAGACACTCGGAGGTGCGACTGCGTCGGTCTTGATCACCTCAAGGTAGGTCACGCCTGCCGTCCGGTCGTGCCCGGTTTTGGTTTCCACCATGTGTCCGCTCTCCCAAGGACGTTCCGTCGGTCCGTTGTGGCAGCCAGTTCGTTTTGGCTGTCAATCGGTTATGGGCAGTCTACGCGTGCGAAGAAGCGGGGCCATTGATCATTTTGAGGGGACCGCGCTCCATCCCGCCTGCGGCGATGAGGTAGAACACGACAGCCGGGATGGCGAAAAGGGCGCTAATGCCGATCACCGCCCAGCTCAGCGCCTTGGTGCCGAATAGGGGCGTGAGAGTGGTGCTGGCAAAGCCGACGAGGAACAGGCCGAGCGCCTGCCCGATGACATTGTTGAAGATCATCGCCACGGCCATCGCCATCGCGCGCTCATCCGGGCGCACGGCAAGCTGGATCAGCGAGACGGTGGGCGCCTGCGCGACAAGGAACACCAGATAGCCGCACGAGAACAGGCCAAGGAAAGTCCAGAACTGCGTGCTCATCAGCGCGGCAAGATAGATCGGCAGGCAGGCCAGCGTGGCAATGGCGGGAAGCCAGGCGCGCCAGCGCGCATCGCGCCGCACCAGCCAGTCGGTCAGATAGCCCCCCAGGATCGGGCCGGGAATGCCGCCCAACACGAACGCAAGGCCAAGATAGAAGCCGACATCGGCAGTGGAGACCGGAAAGCCCCGCAGCATGATCGCCGCCAGCCAGGTGGCAAAGACATAGCCCGTCACGATCATGCAGCCAAACGCGCACGAGGCGGCCAGGAACACGCGGTTGGCCAGCAGCGCACGCACTCCTGCAAGCCAGGTGGTCATCCCTTCGGCAACGCCGACCTTGGGCGGGATCGGACGGCCGCCCGGTTCTTTCACCGTCAGGAACACGAACAGCGCAAAGGCAATGCCGGGCAGGCCGAGCAGCAGAAAGGTCATCCGCCAGCCCACCGCATGGGCCAGCACCCCGCCAAGGATCAGCCCTGCCGCCGTGCCCAGCGTGGGACCCAGAAAATAGATGCCCATCGCGCGGCCCAGCTCGTGGCCCTTGAAGGTCTGCGTCAGCAGCGAGGTTGCGGCCGGGCCGCTGCCCGATTCGCCAATGCCCACACCCATCCGCGCCAGAAAAAAGGTCCAGAAGCCGGACGCCATGCCGCACAGCGCGGTCATCAGGCTCCACGTGGCGATGGCGCAGGCAATGATCAGCGGGCGGCTCGTGCGGTCTGCCAGCCAGGCCAGCGGCAGGCCACACACGACATAGAGCGCGGTAAAGGCAAAGCCGGTGATCAGGACGATCTCGGTATCCGAAAGCGCAAAGGCGTGCTTGATATCCTCGATCATGATCGAGAGGATCAGCCGGTCGGCAATATTGAGCATGCCGCCAAAGGTGATGACGGCCAGCACGAACTTGCGGTAGTGGCGATGCTCTCCCAAGACGCCCGCTCCTCTTTTGCCTAGGGCTAGGCATTCGCGGGGGCGGCGGCGACTAACACATTGAGTGAGAGGTGGGGAGGGGGAGGGCGTTGCTGCCTGCCTAGCATTTTCAAGTGTCGTCGCCCCCGGGCTTTGGTGCCACGATGCCGCATATGACGGGGCAATGACGGGATGCGGCGCTGCCGGCCCGGACCTATCGGGAAAGGTATGGCTGACGTGCTTGAGCCGATTGCAGAGAATTTGTGGACGAACGAGGCGGAGCCGGCGCTGATCGGCGGGCGGCTGCCATCGGGAAAGATCGTGTTTCCCTATCCCAGCGGCGATGCGGCCGAGGGTGTCGAGCCCTGGCGCCTCTCGCGCAAGGGTACGCTCTGGTCATGGACCCGGCAGGATTTCCAGCCGAAGGAGCCGTTTGAAGGGCCGGAGCCGTTCCAGCCTTACCTTCTCGGCTATGTCGAACTGCCCGGCGAAGTCATCGTCGAGACACGCATTGTCGATTGCGTTCTCGGAGATCTGAAGCTCGGCATGCCGATGGAATTCGTGGTCGCACCGTTTGATGCAACCCGCGCCACTTATGCGTTTCGTCCGGAGAAAGCGTAATGGAAGACGTCTATATCATCGGGGCGGGCATCCACCCCTTCGGCCGCACCGATGGCCGCTCGGGCCGCGATCAGGGTGTGTTTGCCGTACGGCAGGCGATGGCCGATGCCGGGATCGAGTGGACCGATGTGGGCTGCGCTTATGGCGGTTCGGCCGCGGCGGGCAGCGCTGATATCATGGTCAACGAACTGGGCCTCACTGGTCTGCCGTTCATCAATGTCGCCAATGGCTGCGCCACCGGCGGCTCTGCGCTCGCCTCGGCGCGCAACGCGATTGCGGCGGGCGAGTTCGATGTTGCGCTGGCGGTCGGTTTTGACAAGCACCCGCGCGGCGCCTTCAATGCCAAGCCGCGCGATTATGGCCTGCCCGAATGGTATGGCCAGACCGGCATGATGCTGACGACGCAGTTCTTCGCGCTGAAAATCCAGCGCTATATGCAGCTTTACGGGATCAGCCGCGAAACGCTGGGCCGCGTTGCGGAAAAGGCCTTCCGCAACGGTGTCCATGCCGATCACGCCTGGCGGCGCTCGCCGGTCGATCTGGATACCATCCTGAACGCGCCGATGGTCAATGATCCGCTGACCAAGTACATGTTCTGCGCGCCGGCCGAAGGTGCGGTGGCGCTGATCCTGGCGAGCGGCAAGAAAGTGCGCGAACTCGGCGCCGATGCGGTCAGGATCGCCAGCGTGGCGGTGCGCACGCGTCCGCCCGGCTCGTTTGAAGTCTTCGCGCCGTCGGTCGATATCGACAACGGCGGCAAGCCCACGATCCTTGCCTCGAAGGCTGCGTTCGAGCAAGCCGGGATCGGGCCGGAAGACATCTCGGTCGCGCAATTGCAGGATACCGAATCCGGCGCCGAAATCATGCACATGGCCGAAAACGGCTTCTGCAAGGATGGCGATCAGGAGCAGTGGCTGCGCGAAGGCCGCACCGAGGTTACTGGCAAGCTGCCGGTCAACACCGATGGCGGCTGCCTTGCCTGCGGCGAACCCATCGGCGCTTCGGGCCTGCGTCAGGTTTATGAAAACACCGTGCAGCTGCGCGGCCGGGGCGGCGGGCGCCAAGTGCCGGGCACACCCAAGGCGGCCTACAGCCACGTCTATGGCGCCCCCGGCCTGTCCGGCGTGTGCATTCTGGAGCGCTGAACCTCATGGGGAAGATGACCGGCAAGGTCGCCCTGATTTCGGGCGGCGCAGAAGGCATTGGCGGCACTGTTGCCGAGCTGTTCGTAGCCGAAGGCGGCAGCGTCATGCTGGGGGATCTCCAGCTCGACAAGGCTGAGGCCCTTGCCGCCAAGCTGGGGCCGAATGCCGCTGCGGTGCAGCTCGATGTGCGCGATCTGGCGCATTGGGAAGCGGCGGTGGCGGCCACGCTGGCCCGCTTCGGCAAGCTGACGACGCTGTGCAACATCGCGGGTATTTCCGAGCCGGGCAACACGGTCGATGTCGATCTCGATAGCTGGCAGCGCCATATTGATATCAACCTCACTGGCAGCTTCTATGGCTGCCGCGCGGCGATCCCCGCGCTCGCCGCGTCTGGCGAGGATGCCACGATCGTCAACATCGGCTCGATGCTGGCGCACCGCGCAGCGGGCGGCATGGCGGCCTATTGCGCATCGAAGGCAGGCGTCACCCATCTCACACGCTCGGTTGCGCTTGATTGCGCCGAACGCGGCCTCAAAATCCGGGCCAACACCGTGCATCCCGGCGCGATCCGCACCCCGATGTACAACCGCTATCTGAACGCAGGCGGCGCGACGCCCGAGCAGATCGAGGCGGTCATGGCCTCTGCCCACCCGATGGGCCGCGTGGGCGAGCCGGATGAAGTGGCCCGGGCGATCCTGTTCCTGTCCTGCGCGGATTCAAGCTTCACCAGCGGGACCGACCTCAATGTCGACGGGGCCAGCGCGATCCGGAGTTAGTGGGTTGAACAAGATTTTCCAATTGGAACATATCCCCCGTCGCCCCGTGCTTGACACGGGGCTTGGCTGATTTTGCGGGCAAGAAAAGCCGAGGCCCGTGTCAAGCACGGGCCGACGATGAATCGATAGGACATGACTTGCTGCACCGGGCCATAGAACCGGGCAGCTCCAACCCGAGGAGAGATGCGAAATGGCTTTGGTATCCGTCGTGGGCGCAACCGGCCGTCAGGGCCTGGCGCAAATTCGCCAGTTGGTTGCGTCCGGCCATTCGGTCCGCGCGCTTTCTCGCAGTGAGAAGCCCGATCTCGGCCCGACCAACGCCGATATCGAGACGCGGGTGATCGACCTGTATGACAAGTCGACATACACCAAGGCGCTCGAAGGGTCGGACGCGGTGTTCTACAACCATCCGCTGCAGCTGAGGGATTCGCGGGTTGAGCTGGCAGGCGCGATTGGCGCGGCGGCCAAGGAAGTCGATGCCAAGCGCTTTGTCTGGAACACCTCCAGCTGGATTCCGGACAAGCCCGGTGATGCTTTCACGTATGCCGGCAACACCGCAGGCATTAATGCGCTGTTCCGCTCGGGCGTTCCGGCCACGGTATTCGGTTCGGTGCTGTTCATGGACAATCTGCTGACCAACTGGGCGCGGCCGTTCATCATGCACGAGCATCGCTACGTCTATCCGCACAAGCCGACGCTGGGCGCGAACTGGATCAGCCTGGATGACGTGGCGAAAATCATGGTCCACGCCATGGACCGCCCGGACATGGAAGGCACGTGGATGAACATCGGCGGGCCCGAAGCGCTGCAGGGCCCGGATGTGGCCGCCGCGCTTTC
>JAIXYF010000423.1 GCA_027490345.1 Novosphingobium sp. | reverse complement strand
CGAAAGGCTGGATCGTGGGCGAGGAGAACAAGGGCCTGGCCGCGATGTTCATCATGATGAACGCGGCGCGGCTGGGCGTGGGCATTCAGGGCCTCGCGCAGGCTGAAGCTTCGTATCAGAATGCGCTGCTCTATGCGCAGGAGCGCCGCCAGGGCCGCGCGCTGACGGGGGCGGCGGAGCCCGAGCAGAAGGCTGATCCGCTGCTGGTGCACCCCGATGTGCGGCGGATGCTGATGGATGCCAAGACCTTCATCGGCGGGATGCGCGCGCTGTGCATGTGGGGCGCGCTTCAGGTCGATCTTTCGCACAAAGCCGCAACCGAGGCCGAGCGCCAGACGGCGGATGATCTCATCAGCCTGCTCACCCCGGTGATCAAGGGCTATGGCACCGACATGGGCTACAAGACCGCGACCGACATGCAGCAGGTCTGGGGCGGGCATGGCTATATTGCCGAGAACGGCATGGACCAGTTCGTGCGCGATGCGCGTATTGCGATGATCTATGAAGGCGCCAACGGGGTGCAGGCGATGGACCTTGTGGGCCGCAAACTGGCGCTCAATGGCGGCCGCGCGATCCAGCAGCTGTTCGCGATCATCGAAGCCGAATGCGCCGAAGAGAGCGCCGACGAGACGGTGAAGCTGGTGGCCGAACGCCTCGCCAAGACCGCCGGACACCTCAAGGCTGCAACGATGTGGTTCATGCAGCACGCCATGGCCGACCGCAACGCCATCGGCGCAGGCGCTTATGCCTACATGACGCTGACCGGCGTGGTCTCGCTCGGCCTGATGTGGCTGCGCATGGCCAAGGTTTCGGTGGCAGCGCTGGGCAAGGAGGGCGCGGACACGCCGTTCTATGAAGCCAAGCTGCTCTGCGCCAAGCACTGGGCACTGCGCTTTGCTCCGCAGGCCGGCGCGCTGCGTTATGAAGTGGAAGCGGGCGCGGAGACCGTGATGGGGCTGACGGCGGAACAGTTCGCCGCCTAGAATACTTCGGCCAACAGCCCTGTCAGCGCCGTCCAGCTCTGGCGGTCTGCGCTAGCATCATAGCCAATGGCGGGCAGGCCGCGCGCATCGCTGCCCGGATCGGTGAAACCGTGGCGCACGCCGCTATAGGCATGGAAGTGCCAGTTTGCCCCGGCGGCATCCATTTCCTTCCAGAAGGCAAGCACCTGCGCGCGCGGGACGAGCGGATCGGCATCGCCGTGGCAGACGAGGATGCGCGCCTGCACGGCGCCGGGGGTAGCGGGCTGGGCGGTATCGAGCAGGCCATGGAAGCTGGCGGCCAGCACGATATCCGCACCGTCCCGCGCGAGTTCGAGCGCAGCCTGCCCGCCCATGCAATAGCCCACGGCTGCGGCTTTCAGGCCTTGTGCTTCGGGCAGCCCCGTCAGCGCTGCCAGCCCGGCCCGCAGGCGCGCACGGTAGGCTTGGGCAGATCCGCGCAGCACCCCTGAAAGCTCGCGCGAATGCTCGAAATCGCGCACTGGTTCGCCATAGAAGTCGGCGATCATCGCGATGAAGCCTGCGTCTGCCAGCATAGCGGCGCGCCGCTCCATTGGCGGATTGGCGTTCATGATAGTGGGCAGCACAAGGATCAAACCGCGCGGCGCACCAGCGGGGCGGGCCAGCCACCCCGTCAGCGCGGTCTCGCTATCCTGATAGTCCAGCCTCTCCACCGGTTCACTCCGGGAGGAAGTCCGGCACCGAAAGATAGCGCTCGCCGGTATCGTAGTTGAAACCCAGCACGCGGCTGCCGGGGGCCAGATCGGGCAGCTTTTGCGCAATGGCCGCCAGCGTTGCGCCCGAACTGATGCCCACCAGCATCCCTTCCTCGCGCGCGGCGCGGCGGGCCCATTCCTTGGCGTCCGCCGGATCGACCTGGATCGCGCCGTCGATGGCCTGGGTGTGGAGGTTGCCCGGAATGAACCCGGCACCGATGCCCTGAATGGGATGCGGCGCAGGCTGGCCGCCCGAGATCACCGGCGAAAGCGTGGGCTCCACCGCCCATGCCTGCATCGCCGGCCAGTGTGCCTTCAGCATCTCGGCGCAGCCCGTGAGGTGTCCGCCCGTGCCGACGCCCGTGATCAGCGCGTCGATTGGGCTGTCGGCAAAGTCTGCCAGAATTTCCGCAGCCGTGGTTGCCACATGCACCGCAACGTTGGCCGGATTGTCGAACTGCGCGGGCATCCATGCGCCCGGCGTCTGTTCCACGATTTCGATCGCGCGTGCAATCGCGCCTTTCACGCCCTTGTCGCGCGGGGTGAGATCAAAACTTGCACCATATGCGAGCATCAGCCGCCGCCGTTCGATAGACATCGATTCGGGCATGACGAGGATCACCTTGTAACCCTTGACCGCCGCGACCATCGCAAGGCCGATGCCGGTGTTGCCGGAAGTCGGCTCGACAATCGTACCGCCGGGCTTGAGGCTGCCATCAGCTTCCGCGGCCTCGATCATCGCGAGGGCAATGCGGTCCTTGATCGAGCCGCCGGGATTGGTGCGTTCGCTCTTCACCCATACCTCGTGGTCGGGAAACAGGCGGGAGAGGCGAATGTGCGGGGTATTGCCGATGGTGGCGAGGATGTTGGCCGCTTTCATGTCGCTTCCTTCTGGTGAAGTGTCTTGTCTGCAAACGTGCGCACGAGCCTGAGCTCGGGGAACCACACGGCCCACAGCGCGGTGACGACTATCGCACCGACGCCGCCGAATACAACCGCGCCGGTTGCGCCCAGCAGCGCAGCCGCAATGCCGGACTGCATTTCGCCCAGCTCGTTCGAGGCCGAGATGGCAAGCCCCGAGATGGCGGAGACCCGGCCGCGTACCCCGTCGGGCGTGTGCAGCTGGACCAAGGTGTTGCGGATGAACACGGAGACCATGTCCGCCCCGCCCAGCAAGGCCAGCATGAACAGCGACAGCAGGTAATCGCGGCTGAGGCCGAAGCCGATGGTCGCCGCGCCGAACACGGCCACCGCGATCAGCATCTTCGCGCCCACGCCGCTCTCGATGGGTTTGCGCGCCAGGAGCAGCGCCACGAGCACTGCGCCCGCACCGGGAGCCGCGCGCATGATGCCAAGCCCGTTTGCCCCCACCGGATGCCCGTTCACCATCAGGATGTCGCGCGCATAGACTGGCAGCAGCGCCGTCGCGCCGCCCAGCAGCACGGCGAACAGATCGAGCGTGACGCAGCCGAACAGAAACCTGTCGTTCCACACGAAGCTCAGCCCGCCGACCAGCTGCGACAGCGGATGCGCACGCTTGTTTTCATCGGGCGGGGGCAGGGGGCGGATGCGGAAGACCGAGATCGTGGCCAGCGCGAGCAGCACTGCAGAAATGCCATAAGGCAGCGCTGGGGACTGCGCGAAGAGCAATCCGGCAATCGCCGGGCCGCCGACCGAGCCCGTCTGCCACGCCATCGAATTGATCGCCACCGCGCGCGGCATCAGCCGCACCGGCACGACATTGGGCGCGATCGAGGCCATCGCCGGGCCGATGAACACCCGCGCCGTGCCGTGCAGCGCGCCGAGCGCGAACAGCAGCGGCAGGTTGAGATGCCCGGCCATCTTCGCCGCCGCCAGCACCAGCGCCACCACCATATCGATGGCCACGGCCAGGCCCGCTACGATCCGCCGGTCATACCGGTCCGCGATCAGGCCGGCCAGCGGCGTGAGCAGCAGCACCGGCAGGAACTGCGCGAGGCCCAGCAGGCCGAGCTGGAACGCGGCCGTCCCGATGCTCATCCCATACTGGCTGCGCGCGACATCGTAGAGCTGGTAGCCCAGCACCACGACCATCCCGGTCGTTGCGAACACCGAAAGGAACCGGGCCACCCAGAAGCGGCGGTAGTCCGGAATATCCAGTGGCGAGCGCGGTTCATCTGCGGGCGTGTTCACCCCGCCCGAATGGCAGCGCGAGGCTCCCTTGCCAAGCACGCCAAACTTAGGGCGCGGTTTAAATCTTCAGCGAAAGGGTGATCCGCACGTTGCGCCCCGCAATCGGCACGAAGTCGCGCGTCTCGGAAGTGGAGAGGCGGCCATTGGCATCCAGAAGGTTGTCTCCCGACAGGATCAGCGCCGCCGGGCCAGCCTTGCCGCCCGGCCGCCAGGTCAGGCTGGCATTGAGCAAGGTGAAGGCATCGACCGGGTTCTCGTTGGTGGCCACGCGGTCCTGCCGCGCGTTGTAGACGGTTTCGATGTTCGCCCCGAAGCGCGCGGCTTCGAAATTCAACCCGCCGCGCACGCGCAAGGGCGGGATGCGCGGTGCCGCGCCGACATTGGTGATCGTGGCATGGACATAATCGACCGCGCCTTCGAGCGAGAGCGCGCTGCCATCATCCCAGCGTAGCGCCTTCCATGCGCCTTCGGCCTCGATGCCGCGGAACTTGGCGTCGCCCTGGATGAACTGGAACGCGGGCACGCCTTCGATCATGGTTCCGGTCGGCACGGGCGCAATGAAGTTGTCGAAGTTGGTGGCATAGGCGGTCAGCGCACCGGCAAAGC
The DNA here is from genome assembly GCA_027490345.1 of Novosphingobium sp. Taxonomy (GTDB): domain Bacteria; phylum Pseudomonadota; class Alphaproteobacteria; order Sphingomonadales; family Sphingomonadaceae; genus Novosphingobium. The sequence goes on along the minus strand of JAIXYF010000423.1, from coordinate 239 downwards.
TGTCGCTGTGATAGCGCAGGCCCGCTTCCAGCGTGTTGCTGCGTTCGATCCGGAATGCCGGATTGCCCTGCTCGAAGGACTGCGTCGCCTCGTGGACGCCGTTGATGTAGAGTTCTTCGGGGCTTGGCGCGCGTTCGCCGTGCGTGGCCGAGAGGCTGAGCGTCACGCTTTCCACCGGGTGCCAGGCGAACCCGGCACCGGCTGCCAGAAGATCGAAGCTGCGCTTGAGGCCCTGCTTG
>JAIXYF010000072.1 GCA_027490345.1 Novosphingobium sp. | reverse complement strand
GTGCCGCCGCCGCCGAACTTGGACCAGTCGCCGTCCCAGGTGGCCTGCATCTTGGCGATGATCTTGTCAGAGGCTGCGCCATCGGGGCCAGCACCCTTGGCCGGCGGCACCGTGTAGAAGCGCCAGGCCATCTTGCCGGTTTGAGCATCATAGGCGCTGACATAGCCGCGCACGCCATATTCGCCGCCGCCATTGCCGATCAGCACACGCCCCTTCACCACACGCGGCGCGCCGGTGATCGTATAGGGCTTGCTTTGATCGACTGTCAGCGTCGACCAGACGAGCTTGCCGGTCTTGGCATCGAGCGCAATCAGCCGGCCATCGAGGGTGCCAACATAGATCTTGCCATCATGGAGCGCGGCACCGCGATTGACGACATCGCAGCAGGCCTTGAAACCGGTCTCGCCGGGCACTTTGGGATCATATTCCCAGATGAGCTTGCCGCTCACCGCATCGAGCGCATAGACCTTCGACCAGGCAGTCGTCGTGTAGATCACCCCATCGGCCACCAGCGGTGTCGCCTCAAGGCCGCGCGCGGTATCGAACTCGTGGCTCCAGGCAAGGCCCAGATTGCCGACCGTGCTGGCGTCGATCGCTGTCAGCTGGCTGAAGCGTTGTTCCTCGGTCGTTCCGCCATAGGTTCGCCAATCAACCGCCGACAGCGGCGTGATCGGATCTGCAAGGGCCTGGGCGCAGCCCGCGAGCAGGAGCGAAAGGAGGACCGGATGAAACTTGCGCATGGAATGCAGCCTATGTGCGGATGAGAAATGCTGAAAAAGTGAGGGCACCTGCGTCGCAGATGCCCTCGTGATGTGTCATCAGAACTTGGCGCCGACTTCGATGCCGAACTGACGCGGTGCTGCGCGGATCCGGTAATCGCTGCCGTAGCTGCCCTCCACGTTGATCGCGTTCGGGTAGTAGAGCTTGTCGGTCAGGTTCTTGACATAGCCAGCAATGCTGAAGTTTTGGGTCGTGTAGGATATCCTTCCGTTGATCAGCCAATAGGCAGGTTGTCCGTTGCGGAGCGGACCCCTTGCCGAATTGACCGAACTGCCTTGCGGCCCGGTGAAGTTGTATCCACCAAACACATCGTAATAGAAGCGGCCCGCGTAGCTGGTATCGGCGTGGAACGTGAGCGTGCCGGCATTGGTTTTCACGACATCCCAGTCAGCCCCAATGTTGCCTGAAACCTTGCTGGCATAAGGGAACGGATTGCCGCCAACGTCGATCTTGCCGCCGCCGGTCGAGATGCAGTTGCCAACCTGAGGCGGCGTTCCGCTGATCGGTGCGGTCGGGCAGGCACCGTTGTCGAACTTGCTGTCGAGCAAACCGAGACCCGCGTTCAGGCGGATGTTGTCTGTCACCGCGAAGATGAGTTCCGCGTCCAGACCGGTCAGCTTGCCGTCGAGATTGATCAGGAAGGTGACCGAGCTTGGATCGAGCAGCTGCTGCTGCTGACCCTTGTACTTGTAGTGGAACGCTGAGAGATTGAACTGCAGGCGATTGTCGAAGAAGCGGCTCTTGATGCCCACTTCGAACGCATCGACGGTCTCCGGCTCCACGAAATAGACCTGATTGGCATTCTGGAACGCCAGACCGTTGTAGGTACCGCCGCGATAGCCGCGGCTGTAGCTGGCATAAAGCAACATGTTGTCGACCGGCTTCCAATCGATGATTGCGCGGCCCGTTAGCGCGTTCGAACCATCGCGCCGGTTGAGCGGCTTGATGCTCGCGTCGAGCGCCGGGTTGTCACCGATGAAGTACTTTGAAAGCACACCGCCCGGCGCATAATCAGAGACGGTGTAAAGGCGCGGTGCGCCGGTATCGTCGTAGAATGTGGTCAGCGCATCAAGGTAAGCGAACTTGTCCTTGGTGTAACGTAGGCCGGCGGTGATCTTGACCGTATCGGTCAGCTCATAGCTGGCCTCGCCGTAGATCGCGTACGACTTGCGTTCCTGGGTGTAGTTCTGCGTGGCCTTCAGCGCGGTCGCCATGCCCGCTTCGCGGCCAAGCCCTGCGGGGTTAAAGTAGGTTTTGGGGTTGCCGATCGCAGCGTTCACGTCGCTGAGGAAGCCATAGAAGTCGGGCGTGTTGTTGGTAACAATCTTGTCCCAACCGTAGTAAGCGCCAGCGATAGCCTTGAACCGGCCGCTTGAGTAATCGAGCCGCAGATCCTGGTTGAAGCTGCGCGAGGTCGAGGCATAACCGATCGCGCAAACGTTAAAGGGCGTACCATCGCAATCGATCTTAGGCAGCAGCCCGTTGCGCGTGCGGTCGAAGCCCGAAATCGAGGTCAGGTTGAGGTTGTCGCCCAGCTCGAACTTGGCGTTGAGCACAATGCCGAAGGTCTTGGTCTCGGCGGTGCCGATCGAGTTGCCCTCAATCTCGCGATCGGTCAGGCCGCGGCCCTTCGCGCTATAGGCGGGCGGCAGAAAGTCAGTGAGGTCCTTGCCGTTGCCGAACAGCTGGCTGGCGAGCGGCGTGTAGAAGAAGCCGAACGCCGAATCGGCAAGGCTGATTGTGTCATTGGTGAGCGAAGGGCCATGGTTCTGCGGCGAATCCTGCCCGCCGACCGACTGCGCCACATAGGCCTTGAGGTTCAGATCGATCGTCTCGGTAGGCTTGAAGCGGACCTGGCCGCGAACGCCGAACGATTCATGCCCGCCCGGTGAGATGCCGGCGTTCTTGTCGCCAAACGCGACGTTGTCGGGGACGTTAGGGTTGGACTTGATCAGGCCGACCGGCTGCACATTGCGCACGAACGGATCGGAATCGACATAGCTGCCGGCGATACGAATGCCGAGCTTGTCCTCAACCGGGGTCACTTCGATGGCGCCCTGCGCGCTGACGCGGTTGAACGAGCCGTAGCCCAGCGTGATCGCGCCGTTTGCACCCTGCAGCTTAGGCTTGCGGGTGATGAAGTTGATCGCGCCGCCAGTGGTGTTGCGGCCATACAGCGTGCCCTGGGGGCCGCGCACGACTTCCAGCTGCTCAAGATCGAACAGCTGCTGGCCGTGGCTGGCGCGGAACGATTGGTACACTTCGTCGACGTAGATGCCGACCGGCGAAGCGGCGTTGGAGTTGTACTCGGTGCCGACGCCGATTCCACGCACGGTGAAGTTCGGCTGGGTTTCGCCGTAGGCCGAGCTGACCTGAAGGTTCGGGATTGAGTTGTTCAGGTCGGTCGTGGAGAACACGCCCTGCTTGGTCAGCTGCGCCGCATTCACGGCGGTAATTGCCACTGGAACATTCTGCAGGTTTTCGCTGCGCCGCGTTGCGGTCACGATGATTTCGCCAAGACCCTCAGCAGGCGCGGCCTGCTCGGCCTGGGGCGCAGCCTGCGCATGCGCAGTCGCTGCCAGCGACAGGACACTGGCCGAAACGAGCGCAGCACGAAGGATGGTAGGTCTGGACATAGGCTATTCTCCCCTTGGCGTGTGCAAGGCTTTTCTGCCTGCATCGAGTCGCCACCCGTTGATCAACACTTTCGTAGATGACACATACCGCATTCGTCAACAGTGGTGTTAAATTTTTGGCTTTAAGGGCCACTACTGGCAGCAGTATCCCAATTTTATCTTTATTTTTCAAATAAATTTGTTGCAATCTTGGGTCTTCACCTCTGACCTGAGCCACCCGGACCAAGCGCCTGTCAACCCCAGTGATGCTATATCAACATATCTGTTGACTTTTGCCTCGCTGTTGCGGACAGAGATGTCAACGCCGCTCCGCTGATGGCGCGTGCAGGGCAATATCAGGCAGTGGCAGGTAGCTGTGCAACACACCGAACATCCCGATTGGCTGACCGAGGCGCTGGAGGCTGCAAATGTGCCGACTCTTGCCTGTCTGCTGGTCCAGCTGACGGGCGAACGGAGCTGGATCGAAGGCAAGTTCATCCCCACTCGCACCCGCGGGATGGACGACAACGACAGCGGCGGTCTGCCCGATGATGTGCAGCGCGAAATTCGCGATGCCGCCCACGCCGCACTGACCCGGCATTTTGGCGGAGAGCCGGCTCGCCTGAAGAACCCGTCAGATGCGCTACTTGTCGAGATGATGAGTGTCTCGCTCGGCGAGACTGTCCCCGCAACATACGCCCCGATGATCCGTGCGGATCTCGATCTGCCAGCGGCTGACGGCAGAGAGCTGGCACATGCCCCGGTTCCAGAAGGTTTTCGCGGGCTGATCATTGGCGCGGGGATTTCGGGCCTGTGCGCCGCCATCCAGCTGGCGGAAGCAGGCATTCCGTATACGATCGTCGAGCGCCATGATCGATCCGGCGGCGTCTGGCTCGAGAACCGCTATCCGGGCGCAGCCTGCGACGTGCCGAGCCATCTCTATTCGTTCTCGTTCGCGCCCTACGACTGGTCGCGCTTCTTCGCCGGCAGCCGGGAGATCCACGGCTATCTCGAAAAGGTCGCGGGCGATCACGACATCACCCGGCACATCCGCTTCGGCGTCGAGGTGACCGAAGCTCGGTTTGACGAGGCCGCAGGCGAATGGACCGCTTTCGTCACCAACGAGACGGGCGAGAGCGAAACTTTACGCGCGTCGATTCTGATCAGCGGCGTCGGCGCGTTCAACAAGCCCCGCCTCCCCAATATTCCAGGGCTGGACACCTTCAAGGGCCCCAGCTTCCACACCGCGAACTATCCCGACGAAGGCGTGCCGCTCGAAGGACGCAACGTGGTTCTGATTGGCAACGGGGCGAGCGCGATGCAGGTCGCGCCCGCGATTGTGGATACCGTCGCGTCGCTGACGATCGTGCAGCGCACCCCGCAATGGGCCGCGCCGTTCCCGAAATTCGGCCAGAGCATTCCAACACCACTCCGCCGATTGCTAGATGCGGTTCCACTATACCGCCGCTGGTACCGCATTCGGCTGAGCTGGGCGTTCAACGACAAGCTCTACGAGGCGCTGCAACAGGACCCAGCATGGGACGGCCACGGCCGTTCGATCAACCCGATCAATGAGGCGCACCGCAAGGGGCTTGAGGCCTATATCACCGCCGAACTCGGCGCCGCGAAGCATTTGCTACCGCAGGTCATCCCGGACTATCCGCCCTTTGGCAAACGCATGCTGCTGGATAACGGCTGGTTCCGCACATTGGCGAAGGACAATGTCTCACTCGTCACCGGCTCGGTGGTTGAGGCCCTCCCGGATGGGGTCCGCACACAGGATGCCGCGGTCCACAAGGCGGACGTGCTGATCTGGGCGACCGGCTTTGACGTAGTCAACCTCCTGGCGCCGATGAAGGTGGTCGGGCTCGGCGGACGCGAACTGCACAAGGACTGGAAGGGCGACGATGCGCGCGCCTATCTCGGCACAGTCATTCCCGGATACCCCAACTTCTTCTGCCTTTATGGGCCCAACACCCAGTTCGGGCACGGTGGCAGCCTGATCACCGTGCTTGAGCGGCAGATGCACTATGTGATGTCGCTCATTCAGCAGACTCTGGCTGCAGGCGCCACGCAAGTGGAAGTGCGCGAGGAGGTCCACGACGCCTACAACGTGAAGGTCGATCAGACCCACGCCGGCATGGTGTGGACGTACCCTGGCGTCGAGACCTACTACAAGAATTCCAAAGGCCGGGTCGTGGTCAACAACCCGTTCCGGATCATCGACTTCTGGACCATGACCGAGACAGCGGATCTCGGCGAATACATCCTTGGAAGGCCTGCCCATGGATAGCCCAATGCACGGGCCCGTCGAGATCGAACAGCATGGCGCGGTCCTCGTCATCGCGATCAACCGCCCGCAGCAGCGCAACGCGGTGACGCATGCGGTGTCGCTCGCCATCGCTGGCGCGCTGGACCGGCTCGATGCCGATTCCCAATTGCGGGTGGGGATCATCACCGGGCGTGGCAGCTCGTTTTGCGCGGGGATGGACCTCAAGGCCTTTGCCGATGGCGAACGGCCCGAGCTCGAAGGCCGCGGTTTCGCGGGGATTACCGAAGCGCCGCCGAAAAAGCCTGTCATTGCCGCAGTAGAAGGCTTCGCTCTGGCAGGCGGCTGTGAACTGGCTCTGGCCTGCGATCTCATCGTCGCAGCCGAAACCGCCTGGTTTGGCCTCCCCGAAGTGGCGCGCGGCCTGGTCGCGGGCTCGGGCGGACTGGTGCGCCTGCCGCGCCGTATTCCCGAGGCGATCGCGCTGGAATATGCGCTGACCGGCGCACGCATGGATGCCGTCACAGCGCATCAATGGGGCCTCGTCAACCGGATCACGCCCGAAGGCGGCGCGCTTGAAGGCGCACTGGCACTCGCGGAAGCCATCACCGCCAACGCGCCGCTCAGCACGGCGATGACCAAGCGCATCATCCGCGAATCGCGCGAATGGCCCGAAGCCGAGATCTGGGACCGCCAGCGCCCGCTTGTGGATGGCGTGCTCGCCTCTGAGGACGCTACCGAGGGCGCGCGCGCCTTTGCCGAAAAACGCCCCGCACAATGGACTGGACGATGAACGAAGCTTTGGCAAACCAGCAGATCGCCGTGGTCGGCGGCGGTACGATGGGCGTCGGCATCGTCTATGTCAGTGCCATGGCGGGGGCGCATGTCACCGTCGTCGAACCGGATGATGCGCGGGCGCTCGGCCTGCGGGACACGATCAGCAAGACTGCCGCCTCCGCCATCACGCGCGGCAAGCTCGATGCGGTCAGTGCCACAGCGCTCGAAAACCGGATCACGCGGATTGCCGATGTGGCCGCGCTGCCAGAGGGCCTCGATCTGGTGATCGAGACCGTGCCTGAACGGCTGGAACTCAAGCTCGATATTCTGGCCCGCATTGCCCTCCGTGCGCCGAAGCTTGTCGGCAGCAATACCAGCGCGATGTCGATCGACCGGCTTGCGCAGGCCCTGCCCGATCCCGGGATCTTCCTCGGCATGCACTTCTTCAATCCGGTCTGGTCGATCCATCTGGTCGAACTGGTCGAGGGCGCAAAGACCCTGCCGGGAACACTGGAGGCCGCCCGCGCCTATGTAACAGCAATCGGCAAGCAGTCGCTTACAGTGCGCGATGTGCCGGGCTTTGCCACAAGTCGGCTCGATTTGATCGCCAGCCTTGAGGCGATGCGCATGCTCGAATCGGGCGTGGCTTCGGCTGAGGATATCGACCGGGCTGCGGTCGTTGCCTATCGCCACCCGGTGGGGCCACTGCGCCTCAGCGACATCGTCGGCATCGACGTCCGGCTCGATATCGCGCGTACGCTGGAGGCTGCCCACGGGCCGCGCTTCGCTCCGCCGCAAATCCTCATCGACATGGTCGCCGCAGGCAAACTCGGCGCCAAATCCGGCCAAGGGTTCTTCACCTGGCCGCAATAATCCCGTTTCGAGTCTGGAGCATTTCGAATGTCGTCTGATCTCTTCCAAACAACCCTGTGCGATACCGCCGACCACCACCGCGATCTGCGAGACAGTGTCAGCAAGCTCGTCGGCAAGTTTGGCCGGAAGTATTTCCAGGACGTCGTCAACAAGGGCGAGCAACCTGAAGCGCTTTGGTCCGCGCTGGGCGAGGCAGGGTTCCTGGGTGTGCACGTGTCAGAGGCCTACGGCGGCGGCGGCGGCGGTTTGTCCGAACTCAACATCTGCATCGAGGAAACCGCAGCACACGGTTGCCCGATTCTCTCGATGGTCATCTCCTCGATCACCGCACCGATCATCGCGGCTTGCGGCAGCGAGGCGATGAAGCAGGAATGGCTGCCCGGCATTGCCAGCGGCAAGCGCAAGATGTGCTTCGGCATTACAGAGCCGAACGCAGGCTCGAACACCCACAAAGTCACCACCCACGCGGTGCGCAAGGGCAATGGTTGGGTGATCAACGGCGCAAAGTACTGGACTTCGGATATCGATCAGTCGGACGCGGTCATGCTCGTGGCGCGCGACGGCGTGCCGGTGAACGACGGCTCGCGGCAGGGTCTGTCGCTGTTCGTGATACCCACCAACACACCCGGCATTTCGATGACCCAGATCGATTCCGCACTGCGCACATCTGAAAAGCAGTTCTCGGTTTTTTACGACAATGTCGAGGTGCCCGATGAAGCCCTGATCGGTGAGCCGGGTGCAGGCCTCAAACAGGTGTTCTCGGGCCTCAACCCCGAACGCATCGCCGCCGCCGCAATCAACAACGGCATCTCGCGCTTCGCGATCACGCAGGCCGCGCAATATGCCAAGGACCGTTCGGTGTGGAACACGCCGATTGGCTCACATCAGGGCGTTGCCCACCCGCTGGCCGAAGCCTACATCAATGTGCAGGCCTCTCGCCTGCTCAATGCACGCGCCGCGCAGCTTTGCGATGGCGGGGAAGACGCGGCCGAGACCGCCAACATGGCCAAGTTCGCGGCGGCCGAATCCTCTTTGAAGGCGCTCGATCAGGCGATCCAGGTCCACGGTGGCAACGGGCTTTCGAACGAGTATGGTCTGTCCGACCTGTGGTTCATTGCGCGCCTGCACCGCACCGCGCCGGTGAGCCGCGAGATGATCCTGAACTACGTTTCGACCCACAGCCTGGGCCTTCCGAAGAGCTACTGATCTCCGTGGAAACCAACCTTCTGACCCTGCTGCGCCAGCATGCCGCGCTGACCCCGGATGCACCGTGCCTGACTTTCAGCGACGAGACGCTTGGCTTTGTGGCATTCGACACGCGGGCTAGCCGTGTAGCCAATGCCTTGGCGGCACAGGGCGTGCAGGCTGGCGACCGCGTGGCGATCATCGCACGCAATGGGCCAGCGCAGTTCGAGCTTTTCTTCGGCTGCGCAAAAGCCGGCGCAATCTGCCTGCCAATCAACTGGCGGCTGGCCCCGCGCGAGATTGCTGGCATTCTCGGCGACAGCGCACCTGCCCTGTTGATCATGGAGGAAAGCCTGCACGGCCTGTTGGCCGAAACCGCTTCGCCACCGGCCATGATCCTGCTGGCGGACTATCCCGGTTGGCGCGATGCCGGAAGCGCGGACGATCCGGGCACCCTTCCAGCGCCAGACAGCCCGCTCCTGATCCTCTACACCTCTGGCACGACCGGCCTGCCCAAAGGCGTGGTAATGAGCCACCGCAACCTCTCGTTTTTGGCGCGGATGGCGCATGAACTGTGGGATATGACGGCCAGCAGCGTCAATCTGGTGGCGAGCCCGCTCTTCCATATCGGCGGGATCGGCTATGCCATGACTGCGATGAGCCAGGGCGGCCACACCGTGCTTATGCAGCAGGTCGTACCGGCCGAGATCGTCGCGGCGATCCAGACCTACCGCGTCACCCACGGTTTCTTCGTGCCGACCGTGATCCAGATGCTGCTCGAAGTGCCGGGCGTGGCCGAGATGGACATGTCGAGCATCAACCGCATCGTCTATGGCGGCGCATCGATCGGCGAGGCGGTGCTCAAGCGGGCAATCGCCATGCTCGGCTGCGGTTTCATGAACACTTATGGCATGACCGAAACCGCAGGGACCGTCATCATGATGGTACCTGAGGACCACGATCCGGGCGGCCCGCGCGCGCATCGGCTGCGCGCTTGCGGGAGGCCCATGCCGTGGAACGAGTTTGCACTGGTCAACCCGGCGACGGGTGAACCGGTTGCCGCTGGCGAAGTCGGCGAAATCCGCATCCGGTCCGAGGCCATCATGCTCGGCTACTGGAACAAGCCCGCGGAAACCGCGAAAACGATCACCCCCGATGGCTGGATGTGCACTGGCGATGCCGCCTATCAGGACACCGACGGCTACATTTACATTCACGACCGCTTCAAGGACATGATCGTCTCCGGCGGGGAGAACATCTACCCGACCGAGATTGAAAACGTGCTCTACGATCACCCGGCAGTCGCCGCCGTCGCCGTGATCGGCGTGCCGCATGAACGCTGGGGCGAAACCCCCAAGGCTTTCGTCGTGGCGCGGGCGGGCACTGGCCCGAGCGAAGCAGAGCTTATCGCGTTCACCCGCGAGCGGCTCGCGCACTACAAGTGCCCAACCGCCGTCGCCTTCGTGGCGGCGCTGCCGCAGAACGCCTCGGGCAAGATCCTCAAAAAAGAAATGCGCGATCCGCGCTGGCTGGAAGAACAACCATGACCCTTAGTCCCTCCGCGCGCCTGCTGCGCGGCTTTGCCGTTGATTTTCTGACCTGCCACAATGTGGCGGCTGTCGAGACGATCATGGAGCCCGACTATGCGCTGAGCATCGGCGGTTTCCTGCTCGCTGGGCGCGACGACACCTATCTCCCGGCAACCGCCGCGCAGCTCGATCAGTTTCCCGGCCTCTGCGTGACGGTGCACGATACGGTGATCGGTCCCGACGCCATTGCGATGCGCTTTACCGAACACGGCGCGTCAAGCCGTCACGGCGGGCGGCTTTCCACCTGGGGCGGGGTCACGCTGTTCCGCATCCAGAATGGGCGGCTGCATCGCGGCTGGGCCGAGGAGGACTACTACGCACGCAAGCGCCAGCTCGCCGAAAGCACCTGCGACATGGTCCGCGCCCCGCATCCCGCCCCGTGGGACGCGCCTTGCGAAGCACCAGACGCAGCAGTGGAGGCGTTGGCTCAGGCTTGGCTGACGACCCCCGCAAATTGGGCCGACAGGACAGTGATCGACGAGATCAGCGCCGAAGGACCGCGCTTTGCCGATCTGGTAGCCATTGAAGCCATCGCAGTCGACCAGCTGTTTTCCGCAGGGCCGCGCGGGGCGTTCCACCTCACTTGCACCGGCACCTATCGCGGCGGGTTCGACGATATCGATCCGGCACAGATCGGCCTGCCAGTCACGCTGGCGCTGGCAGGCATCTTCGACTCCGAGGGAGACCAGATTGTGCATGTGCAAGTTACTGCGGACCGGCTCGGCCTCAACCGCGCGCTGATGCCGCCGCGATGAGCAAGGTCATCATCACCTGCGCCGTCACCGGCGGCGCGCACACCCCAACGATGTCTGACTCCCTGCCCTGCACGCCGTCCGAGATCGCCGAGCAATCGATCGCAGCGGCAGAGGCGGGCGCGGCCATTTTGCACCTTCACGCGCGCAATCCCGCCAACGGCCAGCCTACTGGTAATCCGGCGATCTATGCGCAGTTCCTGTCGGTCATCAAGCAGCAGACCGATGCCGTGGTGAACATCACCACTGGTGGTTCGGCGACGATGGCACTGGCAGAGCGGCTGAAGGCAGCGGTCCAGTTCAAGCCCGAGATGTGCTCGCTTAACATGGGCTCGATGAACTTCGCGTTCTTCGGCGCAGCGGCGCGCATCTCCGAGTGGAAACACGATTGGGAAGAGCCCTATGTCACGGGTTCCGACGACTTCATCTTCCGCAACACCTTCCGCGATATCGCCACGATCCTCGAGGTGATGGGCGAGGCCGGCACCAAGTTCGAGCACGAGTGCTACGATGTCAGCCACCTCTATAACCTCGCGCACTTTGTCGATCGTGGCCTGGTGAAGCCGCCGTTCTTCATCCAGATGATCTTTGGTATTCTCGGCGGCATCGGCCCCGATCTCGAAAATCTGATGTTCATGAAATCGACTGCCGACCGTCTGTTCGGCCGCGACAATTTCCAGTGGTCGGTGCTTGCTGCCGGGCGGCATCAGATGCCGTTCCTGACACAAGCTGCGTTGATGGGCGGCAATGTCCGCGTCGGGCTGGAGGACAGCCTGTTCATCGAACGCGGCGTGCTCGCCGCCTCGAACGCGCAGCAGGTGGAAAAGATCGTGCGGATCATCCGCGAAATGGGCCATGAACCGGCGACCCCAACCGAAGCCCGCGCGATGCTGGGCCTCAAGGGCGGCGACAGGGTGGAGTTTTAGAGCATGGCGCGCACGATTGTAGACCTCTCAATCTACCTCGAAAACGACGTGATCTCCGATCCGCCGCCGTATCAGCCGAAGATCAGCTACATCGATCACAAGACCTCGATACCCGATCTGGTTGGCTTCTTCCCGGGGCTGAAGCCCGAAGACCTACCCGATGGCGAGGCTTGGGCGATTGAGAAGATCGAGCTGATTACGCACAACGGCACGCACCTCGATGCGCCCTACCACTTCGCCTCGACGATGAATCGGGGCGAGCGCGCGATCACGATTGACGAAGTGCCGCTCGATTGGTGCTTTCAGCCCGGCGTGAAGCTCGATTTCACCGCCCTGCCGGATGGCTATGTCGTAACTGCAGCTGATGTTGAGGCAGAACTGGCGCGCATCGGCCACACACTCTCGCCGCTCGAAATCGTGGTGGTCAACACGGCAGCCGGCAAGCGTTATGGGCAGGACGATTACGTCACCGCCGGCTGCGGCATGGGCTACGACGCCACCATGTACCTGCTAGAGCGAGGCGTGCGGCTGACCGGCACCGATGGCTGGAGCTGGGACGCGCCGTTCGTCCACACGCGTGAGGCCTATGAGGCGACAGGCAATGCCGCCCTGATCTGGGAAGGCCACAAGGCGGGCCGCGATATCGGCTACTGCCACCTCGAAAAGCTGCACAATCTGGAAGTTCTGCCCGCCACCGGCTTCACCATCGCGTGCTTCCCGATGAAGATCCGCGCGGCTTCAGCGGGGTGGACCCGTGCGGTGGCGATCTTCGAGGATTAGGTCAGACAATCTTTTCCGTGAGGGCGAACATTACTGGCGCCGTTGCGCGCACCGATGGCCGATCGCGGTGGAACGCCTCGAACCGCGCTAGGTTGGGGTAGAGTTCGTGCCATGGCGCCATATCCGGCGCATAGGCCTGCCAAAGCGGGATCATGCCCGTCTCGTTCACGATGTCCTGATTGCCAAGCAGCGCGATTACAGCGATGTCCGCCAGCCCGAAGCGGTCGCCGACCACACACTCGCGCGTCCCCACACGGCGGTTGAGTTCAGTCAGCCCACCCTTGACCTTGCGCAGCTGCCGCTGTGCCCATTCCGCGCTCGGCTGTGGTCGCTGCATTTCCCAGAAAAGGAGCACGGTCGCATCGAGCACCCCTTCGGCGATCACCTGCACCTGCTTGGCCTCCAGCGCCGCCTCGGGCGCATCAGGGAGCATGGGCGGGGTCGGATAGCGCCACTCGATCCAGTCCATGATGTGCGAGGATTCGAAGACCGGGTCAGCGTCATCGGGGATCAGCACAGGCAGCTGCTCGAGCGGGTTGTAGCGCGATGTCTGGGTATCGGCGTGCCAGGGTATCTCGTTCTGCAACGTGAAGGGCACGCCCTTTTCCATGAGGGCAATGCGCACCTTGCGCGCAAACGGGCTGGGTGTGGCGCTGATCAGGATCATCTTGGGCTCCTCAATTCATCCAGTGTCCGCCGGTGACGTTGATCGCCTGTCCGGTCATGTAGGCGGCTCGGTCCGAAGCCAGAAAGGCGACGAGTTCGGCAATTTCATCAGGCATTCCGGCGCGGCGCAGCGGGATCGCCTGAACCCGCGTGGCCACATCCGGCAGGCCCTGCGCGCGGTTCATTTCCTCTGCCTCCGCGCGCATTTCGGTATCGACGATGATGCCCGGACACACTGCGTTGATGCGAATGCCCAAACTGCCGAATTCGCCTGCGAGGCTCTGCGTCAGGTTGATGATCGCAGATTTGGTGGCGCCATAGGCAGCGTGGTTGGGCACGCCCTTCTTGCCGGTCCACGAAGAGACATTGACGATAGCCCCGCTCTTGCGCGCAACCATGGCGGGCAGCACCGCCTGCGAAAAATGAAATACGCCGTCGAGATTGATCGCGAACATGCGCCGCCAATCCGCCTCGGTCACATCGAGGAACGCAGCCGTACGCAGGATTCCGGCGTTGTTCACCAGGATATCGATCGCGCCCAACTCACTGGTGATTGCCTCCACTCCGCGAACCACCTCGGCACGGCTCGCAACGTTACCAGGTGCCACAATTGCCCGTCGGCCAAGCGCGTTGATCGCTTCCGCCGTTGCGCCGGCTCCCGCAGCATTCAGATCGAACAGCCCCACATCGGCACCACCCGTCGCAAGCCGCAGCGCAATGGCCCGGCCGATGCCCGCACCCGCGCCGGTCACCAGCGCCACCTTGTTTGTCAGATCATCCATAGCCGGCACCTTACCAGTGGGTATTGATTAAACCCAATGGGTTTTCTATGTTTCAACATATGTGTTGATTCGAGCTCGTGTCGAGCGCAAAAATGCGGCCCGACGAGTGCCAGACCAAATGATTGAGGGGATTTCCGTCGATGTCCGAGCCTGTCAG
>JAIXYF010000452.1 GCA_027490345.1 Novosphingobium sp. | reverse complement strand
CTGGATCCAGTCGTGGCGCGATCTGCCGCTGCTCACCAACCAGTGGGCCAATGTGGTGCGCTGGGAGATGCGCACGCGGGTGTTCCTGCGCACGAGCGAGTTCCTCTGGCAGGAAGGCCATACTGCCCACGCCGACGAGGCCGACGCGATGGTTGAAACGCTGCGCGCGCTGGAAATGTACCGCAGCTTTGCCGAAGACGTGCTGGCGATGCCGGTGGTGGCCGGGCCCAAGCCCGAGAATGAGCGTTTCCCCGGCGCGGTCGAGACCTTCTCGATCGAGGCGATGATGCAGGACGGCAAGGCGCTGCAGGCGGGCACGTCGCATTACCTGGGCACTACGTTCTCGGCTGCGGCGGGTATTCGCTATCAGGATAAGGAAGGCCAGCAGACGCTGTGCCACACGACCAGCTGGGGCGTTTCCACGCGCATGATCGGCGGCGTGATCATGACGCATGGCGATGATGATGGCCTCCGCACGCCGCCGCGCATCGCGCCGCAGCAGATCGTGATCCTGCCCATGCTGCGCGACAACGATGGCGATGCAGTGCTGCTGGAATACTGCGCAGCCTTGCGGGCGAGGCTGGCGGCGCTGATGGTGTTTGACGAAAAGGTGCGCGTGCTGCTGGATAAGCGGCCGGGCAAGGCGACCGCCAAGCGCTGGGGCTGGGTGAAAAAGGGCGTGCCGTTGATCCTTGAGATTGGCGGGCGCGATGCCGAAGGCGGGCAGGTTTCGGTGCTGCGCCGCGACCGGCTGTGGCGCGAGGATGGCAAAGCGAACTTCACCGGCATGGCGCAGGATGATTTCGTTGCCAGCGCCACTTCGGAACTGGAAGCGATCCAGAGCGCGTTGTTCGAAGAAGCCCGCGTGCGGCGCGATGCGCAGATCGAGCGCGGGATCAGCGATCTTGAAGGGCTGACGGCGTTCTTCTCCGAAGACAAGGACTTTCCGGGCTGGGTGGAGCTGTGCTGGTCGCGTCCCACTGGCGCGGCGCTCGACAAGGTGGTGGAGCAGTTGAAGGCGCTCAAGCTGACGATCCGCAACACGCCGATGGATGCGGCGCCAGCGAGGGGGCTGTGTCCGTTCACCGGCGAACCGGCGGTGGAGCGCATTCTGGTGGCGCGGGCCTATTGAACCAAAGCGAGAGAGTGAACGGGGACTGCCCCTGTTTAACTGCCCGTTCGGTCTGGCTCGACAAGTTCGAAGGGCGGAGTAAGGCTTGCAGCATGAAAATGCTCCTTGCGCTCCCGCTGCTCGCCCTTGTTTTCCCCAAGGCTGCGCTCGCCGCACCCGAAGACGCTGTCACGCAATCCCGGCTTGAGGCCGATGTCGCGCGGCTCGTGGCGTTCGGGACGCGGCACACGCTCTCTTCGCAGGACGATCCGAAGCGCGGGATTGGCGCGGCGCGGCGCTGGGCCGAGAGCGAACTGCGCAAGACCAGCGCGGCGTGCGGCGCATGCCTCGAAATCGTTCTCCCTGAGACCGTGGTCAAGGACGAGGGCCGCGTTCCGGTGGCGACGCGGCTTGTCGATGTGGTGGCGATCCAGCGCGGGACCGTCCGGCCCAATGAAGTCGTGATCGTGCAGGGGCATATCGACAGCCGCAATTCCGATGCGATGGACGCCAAGGGCGACGCGCCGGGGGCGAATGACGATGGTTCGGGCACCGCGCTGGTGCTGGAGGCGGCACGTGTGCTCTCTGCCCAAAAGTTTGCGGGTACCATCGTCTACGCCGTGCTCTCGGGCGAGGAGCAGGGGCTCTATGGCGGCAAGCTGCTGGCGGACTATGCCAAGACACAAGGCTGGACGGTGAAGGCCGTGCTCAACAACGATATCGTTGGCAATTCGCGCGGGAGCGATGGTCTGATCGATGATGCCCACGTTCGCGTGTTTTCCGAAGGTCCGCGCGATGACGCGAGCGAGCGGGCGCGCGATGCTCTGCGCTCCATCGGCGGGGAGAATGACAGCCCTTCGCGCAATCTTTCGCGGTGGATCGCGGGGCTGGCCGATGGCGGCTTGAGTGGAGAGCTGGCCGTGCGGCAGGTGTGGCGCGCGGACCGGATGGGGCGCGGCGGCGATCATCTGCCGTTTCAGGCGATGGGTTATCCGGCGGTCCGCTTTACCGTGGCGGTGGAGAACTACGAACGGCAGCACCAGAACGTGCGCACCGAAAGCGGCCGGCCGTTTGGCGATACGGTGGAGGCGATGGATTTCGCCTATCTCGCCAAGGTGACGAAGCTTAATGTGAAGGCGCTGGCGGCGCTGGCAGCGGCACCGATGCCGCCGGCGGCCAAGGTGACGGCGGCGGTGCAGACATATACCGATGTGGATTGGGCGGCGGTGCCGGGCGCAGCGCGCTACCGCCTGTGGCAGCGGCGGACCGATGCGGCAGGTTGGGAGGCCAAGCCTGTGGCGGAGACGGACACGGCGCATGTGCGGCTTGATGGCGTGCGCGGGGATGACTGGTTCTTTGGCGTGAGCGCGGTGGCGGCGGATGGGGCGGAAAGCCCGGTGGCTTCTGCCGTGCCGGGCGGGGCCTATCTGCCTGAGGCCAAGCCCTGAACTTGCTATTGGGCGCGCCAGCCTTCACAGGTCGGTGATGGCAATTCGCAAGCAGACACCAAGCGGCCCCGACGGCCTTCCTACACGCGATCAGATCCTCGCGTTCATCTCTGCGAGCGAGGAACCGCCGGGCAAACGCGAGATTTCCAAGGCGTTCGGCCTGCAGGGCACCGAAAAGATCGCCTTGAAGGCGCTGCTCAAGGACATGGCCGAAGAAGGCTTGATAGACGGCAATCGCAGCGCGTTCCACCGGCTAGGCGGGGTGCCGCGCGTGACGGTGCTGCGCGTGCTCGAGATCGAGGACGGGCAGCCGCTGGCGATACCTGATAGCTGGCAGCCTGACGATGGCGCCCCGCCGCCGCGCCTGCGCATCATCGAACCGCGCGGTAAGGGAAAGAGCGCGCAGGCCGCACTCAAGGTGGGCGACCGGGTGTTGGCGCGGACCGAGGAAGCGGGCCGGGGCCTGATCGCGCACGTGATGAAGAAGCTGCCGACGCGGACCGAGCAATTGCTGGGCGTTGTCGAGTTCGACGGGGCAGGCAAGCCGTGGCTCGCCCCTGTGGATAAACGTGTGCGCAATGCTGTGGCTATCGCGGATCTGGGCGGGGCGGCTCAGGGCCAGCTGGTGCTGGGCGAACCTATCAGCAAATCGCCGCGCGCCGGGCTCAAAGTGACTGAAGTGCTGGGCGATCCGCTGGCGCCGCGTGCGTTCAGCCTGATTGCGATTCACAAGCACGGTATCCCCTTCGTTTTCCCGCAGGAAGCGCAGGACGAAGCGGCGCAGGCGGCACAGATGGCGCTTTCGGAAGGATCGCGTGAGGATTTGCGCGGCTTGCCCATCGTGGCGATCGACCCGGCCGACGCGCGCGATCACGATGACGCAATCTGGGCCGAGCCGGACGGCGCGGGTGGCTTTCGCGCCGTTGTCGCCATTGCCGATGTGAGCTTCTATGTGCGGCCCGGCGGCGCGGTTGACCGGGAGGCAAGAAAGCGCGGCATTTCGGTCTATTTTCCGGATCGGGTTGTGCCGATGCTGCCGCATGTGCTGAGTTCGGACGTGTGTTCGCTCAAAGTCGGTGCGGACCGCGCAGCCATGGCTTGCCACCTCACCATCGACGCCGAGGGGCGCGTGACGGGCTGGCGGTTTACCCGGGCGCTGGTGCGGATTGCCGAAGTGATCGCCTATGAAGAAGCGCAGCGCCGGATCGACGCGCGCGAGGCGGCGCCGCACTTGCCGCACCTGTGGGCGGCATGGCGCCTGCTGGAAAAAGCGCGTGGGCAACGCGATCCGCTGGAACTGGAACTGCCCGAGCGGCGCGTGATGCTCGACGACAAGGGCAAGATTGCGGAAATCGCGCTGCGCGAACGGCTTGATGCGCACCGCGTGGTCGAGGATTTCATGATCGCGGCCAACGTTGCCGCGGCCAAGGCGCTGGAGGCCAAGGTGGCGCCCGTGGTCTACCGCATCCACGAGCCGCCAAGCCGCGAGAAGCTGATCGCGCTGAAGGACTATCTCGCCACGTTCGGGCGCAAGCTGGCGCTGGGGCAGGTGATCACGCCGGGGCTGTTCAACCGGATGCTCAAGGACGTGACCGACGAGGCCGAGAAGGCGCTGGTGATGGAAGCGGTGCTGCGCAGCCAGACTCAGGCCTATTACGGGCCGCGCAATGCGGGGCATTTCGGCCTCGCGCTGGGCAGCTATGCGCACTTTACCTCGCCGATCCGGCGCTATTCGGATCTGCTGGTCCACCGCGCGCTGGTGGATGCCTATCATCTGGAGCAGCCGAGGCCGGAGGAACGCGAAATCCCGGCGACTTCGGGGCTATCGGACCGCGACCGCAGCGATCTGGCGCGGATCAGCGATGCCATTTCCAAGACCGAGCGCCGCGCGATGGAAGCCGAGCGCGAGACGATAGACCGCTATGTTGCGGCCTGGCTGGCGGGCCGGGTGGGCGAAGTGTTCGACACGCGCGTGACGGGGGTGCAGAAATTCGGCTTGTTTGCCACGATCATCGGCCTTGGTGGTGATGGGCTGGTGCCGATTTCCACACTGGGTGCGGAACGCTTTGCGCATGATGAGAAGCGGCAGGTGCTGGTAGGCGAGGAGACCGGCGAAGAGTTCGCGATGGGCATGATCCTGAAGCTCAGGCTAGCCGAGGCCAATCCGCTGACGGGCG
>JAIXYF010000202.1 GCA_027490345.1 Novosphingobium sp. | reverse complement strand
TCGTGCAGGAACCCTTCGATCAGCGCCAGCGCGCTGGCCTTGTCGTGGCCCGCCGCCGCAAGGCCGAAAGCACGCGCAGCCATGTGGACCAGTTCTTCGCCATCAAGACGGCTGGTCACGATCTGCGCCGCGGTCAGCCGCTGGCGGTCAATCGTGGCGAGGAGATGCGCCGCCAGCGTCGATTTGCCCGCGCCCACTGCGCCGGTGATGACGATGAAGCCTTCCCCTTGCGCCAGGCCATAGCCGAGGTAGGACAGCGCCTTGCGGTGCGTGCCGCTCTCGAAATAGAATTCGGGATCGGGGGTGAGCTGGAAGGGCCGCCCGGTCAGCTTGTAAAATGTATCGTACATTGTGGAGGTTAGCCCTTCCTCAGAAATTGTAACGCAGGCCGACCTGGCCGGTCGCGATCAGTTCGTCCGGCAGGGTCTTGCGACTGAGCAGATCGAGCCCGGCTGCAGCATTGCCCACAAGGCGCGAGGTGAACTGGTGCGAAAGGCCCGCATTGATGCCCGCTGCATTGACATCGCCGAGATCGGAAATGCCGGACTTGTACCAGCTGTCGTAAATGCCGACGGTGAAGCCGGTGAGCCGGTCGATGGCGCCGGAGATCTGGCCATTGACATAGAACGTCTCGTCGGTGCGGCCGTTGGCATCTTCGAGCACTGTGCCGCGCGCGCCGATAAACTTGCGGCGCAGATAGCCCGCGCCAAGGCCCAGCCGCAGCTGCCCGGCCATGCGGCTGTAGCTGGCCGAAACGCCCCGGTTGCGGAACGCGGCCGAAGCGACCGAGCCGAGCGCGCCGTTGACACAGCCCCCGCTCTGCGCGCCAGTGGCGCAGCCCGAGATATCGCCGCTGAACGGGTTGCGGTCGGCGGCGAAATCGGTCGGCAACCCGCGCACGGCATTGCCCACGGCAGACCCGAACCCGCTCACGTTATCAAACACGTCGATGCTCAGCGAACTGCGCGCATTGGGCGCGTAGGAGAACTGGCCGTAGTAGGTCATGCTGTCATAGCGGTGGCCGATAAAGGCGCTGAGCGAGGTGCGCCGGCTGGGCCGCCACATCACCCCGGCATCCCAGGTCATCCCGCTCACGTCATACGCCAGCTGGCGCGGCTTTGATTTATCAGTCACGAAGCGGCCATCGCTGCCCACCAGCGGCACGCCGCCCGGCCCGCGCACCGCATCGCGCGAGGATACCTCGACATCCTGCCAGCCCACGCCGCCAATCAGCGACAGCTCAGAGGTGACCGGCAAAGTGGCCTGCACCCCGGCGCGCAGCTCGCGCACGCGCTGATCGAGGTTGGAGATGTCTTCCTGATTATAGCCGCCGCTGGCCGAAAGCCCGATCGGCAACACTGTGCCCGGCGCAAACCCGGCCGAAACCTGCGCCGATTGCGCGACCGAATCGTTGAAGATATCGCCTTGCGCTTGCGGCTGGGTCTGGGGCGCGCCCTGCACGCTAAGGCGCGGGGTGCTCACCTTGGTATAGCCGACGAGGTAGGAGCCCTTGACCGCCAGATCGCCCACCTGCGTGGACAGCGCAGGGCCCGCATAGACCGAATAGACTTGGGCGATGTTGTCGCCGGTTTCGACCGAGCCGAGGCGCGAAGCCCCGTTTGCATCGAAGCGCGTGCGCGTGGCAAGCCCGCCTGCCTCGATCGTCAGCTGGCGCGGGATCAGATCATGCCGGACCCGCGCCAGACCCGAGATCGTGTCGCTGCTGCCGATATCGCCGCTTTGGGCAAAGCGGCGCTCGTAGCGCACCGAAACCGCGCCTTCGGTGCGCCGTCCGGCGAGCTGTACATCGGCCCCGACCGCGACGCTGGAATACGTCAGCACTTCATGCGTCGGCTCAAGCCGGGCCAGCACGCTCTGGTTCAGCTCGATATAGGGCTGGAACCTGATCCGCGCCCCGCCGCTGGCGCTGCCGATGCTGCGCCCGCCGCGTGCCGCGCCGCCGCCCGATGGCGCATCGTCGCCGCCGGAAATCCCTTCGGTTTCGCCGGGATCGCCATAAGGCAGCGATTGGGCCTGCGCCGCGCCTGAAGATAGCGCCAGCGCCAGCGCGCCAGCGGCAATCGCGCTGCTCATGAGAGCACGGTTCGAGATACGCGCCATGGTCATTCCTTGTACCCGTAGTAGGAGCCGAAGCGGCGTCCGGTGGGTGAGAAGCGAGTGCAGTTCAAAAGCAGCTTGATGTCGTCGCAGCCGGAAAGAATGCTCACTGCATCGCGCAATGCCGCCTCACCGGTCTGATCGGCGCGCACCACCATCAGCGCCTGGCCGACATGGTGCGCCAGTTCGGATGCCGGAGAGGCGGCCAGCACCGGCGGGCTATCGAAGATCACGATGCGGTTGGGCGCCTGCGAGCTGAGGCGGCCAAGCACTTGCGCGGTATAGGCAGAGGCCAGATGCTCGGTATCCTGACCGCTCGAATTGCCCGCAGGCAGCACGAACAGCCCGGCGACATCCGTGCCGATGATGCAATCTTCCACGGCCAACGCCGGATCGGCCAGCACGTCCATCAGCCCCCGGCCGCCCGGCAGACCCAGCGCCGAAAGCACACTGGGCTTGGCAAAGTCGGCATCGACAAGCAGGACCTCGGTGTCTTTTTCCGCCGCCAGCGACAGCGCCAGATTGACCGCGCAGAACGTCTTGCCCTCACCGGGATGGGCCGAACAGACCAGAATGCGCTCGCCATGCGGCGCGCCCCGGCCGGCGCGCGATTCCGCTGCCGTCAGCAGCAGCGGGCGCTTGACGATGCGGAATTCCTCCAGCAGCCCGGTCACCGGCCCTTCGGGTTCGATCAGGCACTGCTGGCGCAAGTGCTTGCGGTCAATCGGGTGGAACGTGCCCCGAAACGCCTGCCGCGCCGGAATGCCCTCGAACGCCGGCGGGGCGAGCACGGGCCGGGCGGGCGGCGCTACGCGCTGTACCGGCGCGGCCGGCTCAGCCGCTTCCGGCATCATCGGCGCAGGCTCGCGCACCTCGGGCAGCCGCGGCGCAGCTGGTGCCTGGAACGCGCGCAGATCATACTGGCCCGCAGCCCGCTCGATCAGCGAACGGGTGTCGGCGCTTTCGCCCGGCAGGGGGATCTTGCTCTGTTCGGTCATGATCTCTTGCGCTCCTTCAGGCGACCATGCCGCGTTTCATGAATTCGACGGCCAGCAGCACGACGAGGACGAGGGCCAGACTGGCGAGCCCGCCGGCAAACCATTTCAGCTGCAGCCAGGCCCGCGCGCGCGCCTGCCGCGTCAGCGTCAGCGTGACGGAGCCGATCACCGGCATGCCGGTCGCCCGTTCCAGCTGGCCGGTGGTCGAATAAGTCGACCGCAGCTGGCCCAGCGCAAAGGCGCCGCCGCAGCCCGCTGCCACGCCCACGATCAGCACCAGCACCAGCAGCATCGGCCGGTCTGGCGCCGAAGGCCCGCGCGGCGTCGTGGGCGGATCAATCACTTCAAACTTCACCGCATTGCGCTCGGTCTCGACCTGCCCGCGCAGCCGCAGCTGCTCGCGGTCGCGCAGCAGCTTGTCGTATTGTTCCTTGAGCACGTCGTAGTCGCGGTTGATGCGCGCGGCTTCGGCGGCCAGGCCCGGCTCGCTGAACTGGCGGCCAGTCAGCTGCGCCAGCTCGGTGCTGAGCGAAGCGCGGCGCGATTGCAGCGCGATGAGGCTCGCCTCGCGGTCAGCCTTGATCGATTGCAGCGAGGAATAGGCCGGGTTGGGCATGCCGCCGGGGCCGCCTTCGCCCGCCGCTGCACGGCCAAGGCTCGCGATCTGCGCCTTCAATGCGATCACATCGGGATGGCTGTCGGTCAGCCCGCGAGCCCTGAGCGCGCCCAGATCGGCCTGCGCCTGCGCCAGCGAACCGCGCGCGCCGCCGCTGGCGCCGGGCACCATGATCGTGGGCGGCGTGCCCGAAAGCTGGCCGCGGATCGAGGCAAGCGCACTTTGCGCGGCCAGCAGATCGGATTCGATCCCGCGCAGTTCAGCGCGCGCGCCTTCGATCTTGCTGGTGAGCGAGCCATTGCCGGGCATCATCTCGGCGTTCTTGGCCTCGAACGCCTGGCGCTTCTGCTCGGCCGCTTCGAGATCCTTCTGCCGATCGGCCAGTTGCTGGTCCATGAAGGCCAGCGTGTCGCTCATCTCGCCGCGCCCGCCAGCGAGGTTTTCCTCGCGGAAGATGTCGATCATCTTCTGCACGATATCCTGCGCCAGCTTGGCGTTCTGGACATCGGAATAGGCCTTGCTGCCCGAATAGCCGGTGATCTCGAACAGGTTGTCCTGCTGGCTCACCACCTTGATGTTCTTGCCCAGCGCCGCGACAGCCGCTTCCATCTGCTTGTCAGACGTCACCTTGTCGCCCAGACGCGTGGCGCGCACGACCTTGGACAAGTTGACCGAACTGGTCAGCGTCTGGCGCACGCGCTCGATATCGCGCTTGCGGTCTCCGCCGATGCCGATCTGGTCAGACAGCACATCGTCGATCTGGACGAAAATGCGCGCTTTTGATTCGTAGTTATTGGGCACCGTCGCCACGACCAGCCAGCCGGCCAGGCAGACCAGCCAGGCCACGCCGAGCGCCAGCCAGCGCCGGTGCCAGATGCCATAGAGCGCAATGCGCACTTCCTCATAGATGCTCGTCATGCTGCTGGCACCCTCAGAACGTGCTTTCCGGGATGATGATCACATCACCCGGCATCAGCATGACATTGGCGCGCGTATCGCCCTTGCGCAGCAGATCGCCGATGCGCACGCCGTATTCCTTCTGCTTGCCGGTCTGCTTGTCGAAGCGGATCAGCCGCGCCTTGTTGCCAGCCGCGTATTCGGAAAGACCGCCCACTGCGATCATCGCATCGAGCAGGGTCATGTTGGCGCGGTAGGGGATCGAGGC
>JAIXYF010000008.1 GCA_027490345.1 Novosphingobium sp. | reverse complement strand
CTTGATCGAACCGGCGGGCGAGATGTGATCGGTGGTGATCGAATCGCCAAGGATCGCCAGCGGCTTGGCCTCGATGATGTCGCCCACCGGCGCCGGGGTCATCGTCATGCCCTCGAAGTAGGGCGGGTTGGCGACATACGTACTACCCGCGCGCCAGCTGTAGGTTTCCGAACCGGTGACGTTGATCGCCTGCCAGTGCACGTCGCCCTTGTAGACGTCGGCGTAGCGCGCCTGGAACATCGCGCGGTCCATGCAGTCGGCCATCGTCGCATAGACTTCGGCGTTCGAGGGCCAGATGTCCTTGAGGTAGACGTCCTCGCCGGCCTTTGCCCCAGTGGTGGCGACTCCGATGGGCGTGCTGATGAAGTCCTCGATCACCGTACCCTTGAGCGCATAGGCGACGACGAGCGGCGGGCTGGCGAGGAAATTCGCACGCACGTCGGGCGAGACGCGGCCTTCGAAATTGCGGTTGCCCGAGATGACGGCAGCGGCGACGAGACCGTTCTCGTTGATTGCCTTGCTGATCGGCTCAGCCAGAGGACCGGAATTGCCGATGCAGGTGGTGCAGCCATAGCCGACAAGGTTGAAGCCGACCGCATCGAGGTGTTCCTGCAGCCCGGCGCGCACGAAATAGTCAGTCACAACCTGCGAGCCCGGTGCAAGGCTCGTCTTGACCCAGGGCTTGGGCTTCAGACCCAGCTCGTTGGCCTTCTTGGCGACAAGGCCCGCTGCCACCATCACTCCGGGGTTCGATGTGTTGGTGCAGCTGGTGATGGCCGCAATGGTCACATCGCCGTCGCCGATATCGAAGTCCATGCCGTCCACCGGCACGCGCTGCTGCGCCTTTTTGTAGGTGCTCGCGAGGTCGGCGTTGAACACATCGTCCACGTCCTGCAGCGAGACGCGGTCCTGCGGGCGCTTAGGCCCGGCAAGGCTGGGCACCACGGTGCCAAGATCAAGCTCCAGCGTCGAGGTGAACACCGGCTCGACCGACGGATCGATCCAGAAGCCCTGCGCCTTGGCATAGGCTTCGGTCAGCGCGATCTGGTCTTCCTCGCGGCCCGTGAGGCGCATGTAATCCAGCGTCTTGTCGTCGATGCCGAAGAAGCCGCAGGTCGCGCCATATTCGGGCGCCATGTTGGCGAGCGTGGCGCGGTCCGCCAGCGTGAGCGAGGCAAGGCCGGGACCATAGTATTCGACGAAGCGGCCAACCACGCCGTGCTTGCGCAACATGTTGGTGCAGGTCAGCACAAGGTCAGTCGCGGTCACGCCTTCCTTGAGTTCGCCGGTGAGCTTGAAGCCGACAACTTCGGGGATCAGCATCGAAACAGGCTGGCCGAGCATCGCGGCCTCCGCCTCGATCCCGCCGACGCCCCAGCCAAGCACGCCAAGGCCGTTGATCATCGTGGTGTGGCTATCGGTGCCGACACAGGTATCGGGATAGGCGACCGTTGTGCCGTCAGGCCCTTCGCTCGTCCACACCGCCTGCGCGATGTGTTCAAGGTTGACCTGGTGGCAGATGCCCGTGCCCGGAGGCACCGCCTTGAAGTTCGCGAGGCTCTTGGAGCCCCACTTCAGGAAGTCGTAGCGCTCGCCGTTGCGGTAGTATTCGATCTCGACGTTTTGCTCGAACGCCTTGGGGTGGCCGAATTCGTCGACCATGACAGAGTGGTCGATCACAAGGTGGACGGGCACCTGCGGATTGATCCGCGAGGTATCGCCGCCGAGCTTTGCAATCGCATCGCGCATAGCGGCCAAATCGACCACGCAGGGCACGCCGGTGAAATCCTGCAGCAGCACGCGCGCCGGGCGGTACTGGATCTCGCGGCTGCTGGAGGGGTCCTTCTGCCAATCGACCAGCGCCTTGATGTCGTCGGTGGAAACGGTGAACCCGCCATCTTCAAAGCGCAGCAGGTTTTCCAGCAGGACCTTCATCGAGAACGGCAGGCGCGAGACATCGCCATAGGCGGCTGCGGCCTTGCCGAGCGCATAATAGGCATAGTCCTTGCCGCCGACAGTAAGCGTGCTGCGCGCGCCGAGCGTGTCCTGTCCGACCTGGGTCATGGCGATGCGTAATCCCTTCTTGGATGAGCCGAATTGCCGCGGCGGGCCTCCTCGAAACTGGCCCCCGCCGGCTGCTTGCCCGATGCGCCGAGACGGCTTTCGCGTCAAGGCTTGCCCCACGCATGAAATGCATAGGCAGCAAGGCGATGCGCCGGCGGACCCGGATCAAATGTTACGATAATATGTCATTTTGATTTAGTTCTTCGGAGAAACTGACTTATGACCTACCCATTCGGCTTCCGCTTTCCCGCGCAAAAGGAGTCGAAGCCATGCCGCACCGCAGCACCTTGCACCGGCCCAAGACGCACCGGCACCATCCGGCCTATGTGCCGCGCCCGGTCCCGACAGGCATCCATGCGTCACAGTTTGGCGCACAGCTCATCATCGCCGCGCTCTCGTTCGCGGTGATCGTCGGCGCGGCTTTCCACGTCTTCGGGACAACGCTGGGTAGCTAAGCTCAGGCGTGCTCGGCCCCGGCTTCGGCCCCATGTGTACTTGGGGCCGCACGCCGCAGTGCGATCAGGCAGCCCGCGATGATCAGCACCACGCCGGCCAGTGTGCGCAAAGTCAGCGGCTCGGCAAAGACCACCCACCCGGTCAGCGCCGCCCAGATGAACGCGGTGTATTCCAGCGGCACCAGCACTTGCGCCTCGGCCCGGGCATAGGCCCAGCTCAGCAGCATGAGCGAGCCGGTGGACAGCACCGCCGAAGCCGCCAACACCAGCCACATCTGCGCGGGCGGCGGCGGGGCGAACCACCACGCGCCAAGGCCGAGCAGGCAGAAGATGAACAGGGTCTGGAAGAACGCGGTTTCCTCTGGCCCCGCCAACAGCGATTGCCGTCGCTGCAGCACGAGGTTCCAGGCATAAAGCACCGCTGAAAGCAGAATGGCGATCAACCCACGCACGCTTTCGGCATCATAGTACCCGCCGAACTTGCCTGCCGCGATCACGCCCACTCCGGCCAGTGCCAGCACCGAACCCGCCACCGCGCGCCGCGAAAGCTCCTCACCCAGTGT
>JAIXYF010000488.1 GCA_027490345.1 Novosphingobium sp. | reverse complement strand
GGCACGCGTTCCTACCTCACCACGCTGGAGGCAAACCTGCTGGGCCGCACCCAGGGCTTCCAGACGTTCGATTTCTCGATCGGTGCCAAAGTCGCGGGCTTTGATATCTCGGCCTATATCCAGAACGCGTTCGACAAGCGCGGCATCTTGAGCATCAACACCGTCTGCACGCCCACGATCTGCGGTGCGGGCCGGCGCTTCTATCCGATCAGGCCGCAAGTGTTCGGCCTGAAGCTCGGCCACGATCTGTAAGGATGTCTTGCGGCTCCTTTCCGGCAGGGAAGGGGCCGCTGTCCGTCAAGACCTGCTGCCATCAGGGCCGATCAAGCACATATCCCATCGAACGCACCGTGCGCAGCGGCTGGCCGGCGCCCGCCTCGCGCAGTGCGCGGCGCAGGCGGCTGACCCAGGCATCCACGGTGCGCTCATCGATGGGCTGGTCATGCTTGCCCAGCGCGGCAATCAGCTTGGTGCGACTGAAGACCTGCCCCGGCTGCTCCATCAGATAGCGCAGCAAGCGCAGTTCGTTGGGCATCAGGGGCACCGGCTTGCCCTGCCAGCGGGCCTGCAGCGCGGTCAGGTCGAGCGAAAGCTCGCCCAGCCGCAGCGCGCGCTGCGGGGCTTCGCGTTCGGGCAATTGCACCGAAAGCACCCGGTCCAGCACCGCACTGCGCGCCAGAGGGCCAAGGATGTAGTCATCCGCTCCGGCCCGCAGCGCACGGCGCCGCGCATCGGCATCATCCTCGTCAAGCACCATGGTCACGTGCGCGGCTTCGGTCTTGGGATCGCAGCGCAAGCGGCGGCACAGTTCCAGGCCTGAAAGCTCGGGCAGCAGCCAATCAATGAATGCCCAGGGATGGCCATCCAGCAGGGGCAGCGGCGCGCGCCAGTTCCACACATGAAACACCACGCGCAAATCGCCGTGGACGAAGCTTTCATGACCGCCGGGAAGGGCTTCGGTCAGGAGAATGTCGATCTGCCGCATCAGAGCCGGTTTCCTGAAGACGCGGGCGCAGCGGCCCGTAGCGGCTCTGTGTCGCTTCAGTATGACGGCTCCATGACCATGTGACAGGGCGCGCCGGGCCAGTATGCCAGGCCGTGGCCGCGTTCCGCCCCGGCGCCTGACTTCAGACTGGCAAACCCACGTAGTTCTCAGCAATGCTCGCCTGTGCCGCATCGCTCGATGCGATGTAGTCCAGCTCTGCCACCTGCATCGCGCGTTCGAACGGGCCATCCTCGGGGAAACGGTGCATCAGCCGGGTCAGCGACCAGCTGAAGCGTTCGCACTTCCACACCCGCGCCAGCGCGCGCGCCGAATAGCCAGCTACGGCATCGTTGTCCGCGTGCAGGAAATAGCCGCGCAGTGCTTCTGCCGCATAATGCACGTCGCTCGCCGCCAGATTGAGCCCCTTGGCGCCCGTCGGCGGCACGATATGCGCGCTATCGCCGCACAGCAGCAGGCTGCCATGGCGCATGGGTTCGAACACATAGGAGCGCAGCGGCGCGATCGATTTTTCGATGGCGGGGCCGCGCGTCATCCCGGCGGCAGCTTCGGGGCCAAGCCGCACCGCCAGCTCGTCCCACAGGCGTTCATCGTGCCAGTCCTCGATCTTCTCGGTCAGCGGCACATCGATGTAATAGCGGCTACGCGTGTGGCTGCGCATCGAAGCCAGCGCAAAGCCGCGTTCGTGGTTGGCATAGATCAGTTCGGGGTTGCAAGGCGGCACATCGGCCAGAATGCCCAGCCAGCCAAAGGGATAGACGCGCTCGTATTCGCGGCCCACGCTGGCCGGAATGGCCTTGCGCGAAGGGCCGTGGAAGCCGTCGCACCCGGCGATGAAACGCGCGGTCACGCGCTCCTCGCGGCCATCGCGCCGGAAGGTCACCGAAGGCGTCTCGCTCTCGATATCGTGCAGCACGACGTCCTCGGCGCCGTAGATCACCTCAAGCCCGCGTTCGGGCGCCGCGTCCATCAGATCGCGCGTGATTTCGGTCTGGCCATAGACTGTGACTGTCCGGCCGGTGAACTTGGCGACATCGATGCGGATCAGCCGTTCGCCATCGGCCAGATTGAAGCCTTCCTCCACAAGGCCCTCGGCCTTGAGCCGCGCGTCCAGCCCCAGCCGCTCCATCAGCCCGACAATGCCCTGCTCCAGCACTCCGGCGCGGATGCGAGAGAGGACATAGTCCGGCGTCTGCCGTTCGATCACCACGCAGGCAATGCCTTCGGCCTTAAGCAGATGGCCCAGCAGCAGCCCTGCTGGGCCCGCACCGATGATGGCAACCTGGGTGTGCATGATCGTGTCTCCCGCTGCGTCCGGCCTCGCACCGGGTCATGTTTCGTCATTTGACATGAGGGCCAAACCGAAGGAAGGCAGGCACAGGACAAACACTTGGTACTTTCGGGACATGGTTGAGGCAATTCCGCGCTATGCACTTTATGGCGAGGGCGAGGCTCCGGTTGCGGGCGGTTTTGCTCATATCGAGACCATTGCGACGCGCAGTGCGCTCCACGATTGGGAAATCGGCGTTCACCGCCACGATCATTTCGTGCAGGTTCTGCTGGTAGCGGAAGGACACGCCTCGGTTACGCTGGAGGCGCAAACCACTAGCCTTGAAGGCCCCGGGCGAGTGATCGTTCCGGCCGCCGCCGTCCACGGTTTCCGCTTCAGCCAGGGCGCGCGCGGCTTTGTCCTCACCTTGTCGACAGACTTTTCCACACGCGCTGCGGGTCCTGCAGACCCGCTGGTTGCCATGCTCGCGCGCGGCGGGATCGCCCAGCTTTCGCCCGAAGCATCAGCGCGCGCGCTTTGGCTCGCGCATGAGATGCTGGCCTTGCAGAGGGACTGGCAGCAGCACGATCCGCTGTTTCTGGCGCTGGCCGAAAGCCTGATCCGTACGCTTATCGCATCCGGCGGGCGCGATGGTGCGGAAGAGGGAGCGCCGCCGCGCGACGACCAGCGCCTCACTCGCTTTCGCCAGCTAGTGGAACTGCATTTCCGCCAGCACCGCGATCTCGATTTCTATGCGCAGGCGCTCGGCCTCACGCGCCGCACGCTCTCGCGCCTTACCGCCGCGCAACTGGGCTGCTCGCCGATGGACCTCATCCACCGCCGCCTCGCGCTCGAAGCCCAGCGTCTGCTGCGCTTTACCAACGCCACCGCCACGCAAGTCGCGGCGGAACTGGGCTTCGAGGATCCGTCTTATTTCTCGCGCTTCTATTTGCGAATGACCGGCAAGCGGCCGGGGGAGGAACGGGGGTAGGTTTCCCGATCCCGCTGCAATCGCGCGCTTGCCACCACCGCACCATCCTCTATGAAAAGTTCATGGATATGAACTGGAGCAATGCGAGATGACCAGGATCAAGACTTCCCACGTTGGCAGCCTGCCGCGCGGTGATGAACTCACCCCGCTGCTCCTCGCGCGGGACAAGGGCGAAGCCTACGACGCCGAGGCCTTCGATACCGCCGTGGCCGCGGCGGTCGATGCAGCCGTTCAGGCGCAAGTCGCAGCAGGCGTTTCGGTCGTTTCCGATGGCGAACTGGGCAAGGTCGGCTACTCGACCTACATGATCGAGCGCCTTTCCGGCTTTGGCGGGCATATCGATCGCAAGCCGGCCGCCGATCTGGCCGAGGTGCCCGATCTGGCGAAGAAGCTGTCCGCGATTATGGGTTCCCAGGAATTCGTGCGCGCCTCGTGCATCGGCGATGTGCGACTTGTCTCCTTGCAGCCGCTGCATGACGATATCCGCCGCTTCCGCGCCGCGCTCGACAAGCATGCCGCGCCCGATACCGAAGCCTTCATGAACGCCGCTTCGCCCGGCCTCATCACCGCGTTTCAGGTCAATCGCCACTATCCCAGCCACGAGGCTTATCTCGCCGATCTGGCGGACGCGATGCGCGAGGAATACGAGACGATCGTGAACGCTGGCTTCTATCTCCAGCTCGATTGCCCCGATCTCGCGATGAGCCGCCACACCGGCTATCAGGACATGAGCGAGGAAGACTTCCTCAAAGTCGCGGCGGCCAATGTCGAGGCGCTGAATGCCGCCACCGCCAACATTCCGCCCGAACGGATGCGGATGCATGTGTGCTGGGGCAATTATGAAGGCCCGCACGATCACGATATCCCGCTGGAGCGCGTGATCGACATCGTGCTGAAGGCGCGCCCTTCCACTGTGCTGTTCGAGGCCGCCAACCCGCGCCACGAGCATGAATGGAAGGTGTGGCAGGGCGCCAAGCTGCCTTCCGACAAGATCCTCGCCCCCGGCGTGATCGACACCTGCTCCAACTACGTCGAGCATCCCGAATTGATTGCCCAGCGCATCGAACGCTTTGCCGCGATTGTCGGGCCGGACCGCGTCGTGGGCAGCACCGATTGCGGCTTCGGCACCTTTGCGGGCTACGGCAAGATCGATCCCATCGTCACCTGGCGCAAGCTCAAGAACTTGCGCGAAGGCGCGGATATCGCGGCGGCCAGAATATGACGGCGCGTATGAAGGAAAAGGATCGCCGCGCGATAGAGGCCGATTGCGCCCGCCTCATCGCGCTCTACGCCAACCTCAATGATGCAGCGCGCTGGGATGATGTCGCCGCGCTTTATGCCGAGGATGGCGTGATGGTGCGGCCCACCGCGCCCGATGCGCCCACCGTGGGCCGCGCGGCGATCCTGGCCGCCTTCAAGGCCCGCCCGCCGCGCACCACGCGCCACGTGTGCAGCAACGTGGTGATCCATGTGGAGAGCGCGGACGAGGCGCGCGGGGAGAGCGCCATGCTGCTGTTCACGGGCGCTGCCGAACCGCTGGTCGGCTCGTTCCATGATCGCTTCGTGCGCACCGCCGATGGCTGGCGCTTTGCCGAACGACGCGGGAGCCTGCTGTTCACGTGAACGCGCCGTCCTCTTCCGCCGCCCCCCAGCCGGTGAAGTCCGCGCTGCGCACGCTCGATGTGATCGAATTCGTCGTGGCGCACCGGCAGGGGGTGGTGGCGCAGGAAATTGCTGCCGCGCTGGCCATTCCCG
>JAIXYF010000353.1 GCA_027490345.1 Novosphingobium sp. | reverse complement strand
TGACCGAACAGGCCTTTGTGCGCGTGGGCGGCCACCGCCAGCTCCGGGTGGATGTGCGCGTGGTCTCCTCCACCTCGCGGCCGCTGGAAAAGGAAATCGCCGAGCGTCGCTTCCGCGAGGATCTCTACTACCGGCTCAATGTCGTGCCGGTCTCGATTCCTTCGCTGATCGAGCGGCGCGAGGACATTCCCGCGCTCGCTGACCATTTCTTCTCGCGTTATGCCAACGAACAGGGCGTGCAGCCCCCCGCGATCTCGCCCGAGGCGATTGCCGCGATGCAGAGCTACGACTGGCCCGGCAATGTCCGCCAGCTGCGCAATGTGGTCGAACGCACGATCATCCTTGCCCCGCGTGAGCGGCTGGCCCGGATCGATGCCGACATGCTCCCGGCTGAAATCGTCACAACCCGGCTGGGCGGCGATTCCAACACGTCCGCGCTGATGGGGGTGCCCCTGCGCGAAGCGCGCGAGAACTTCGAGCGCGAGTATCTCAAGGTCCAGATCCGCCGCTTTTCGGGCAATATTTCCAAGACCGCGAGCTTCATCGGGATGGAGCGCTCGGCGCTTCATCGCAAGCTGAAGCTGCTCGGCATGGCGGAACGGCGCGAGGATGAGGACGCCGACTGACCTCCGACGTGCGCCGGGCCATGCGCTGGTTTCCCGTTTCAGGACCGCATTTCCGGACCATTTTGTGCCTGTACGAAGCCGTGATCCGGGCATAGGATCATGCTTGCTAACCGGCCGAGGGGCCGCGCACGCTTTTGTCCGGATTCGGTTGCGGCCGATGGGGGAGATGCTGGCGCCAACCCGGCCAGATCGTGTCTGCTTGCCACAAGGCCAGCCGGCATCAAAAATCGAAAGGAAACACCAGATGACCGGTAGAACCCTCTCCGCGCGCCCCCGGGCCAAGCCCGAAGCTGACCCTGCTGCTGAAGCAGCTGCAACAGCCGCTGTGGGCGCCGCACCTGCTCCTGTTCCCGCACCCGCTCCGCTGGCAGGCGGCAAGAGCCAGAACCTGCAGGACGTGGTCCTCAACTTTCTGCGGAAAAACAAGATTCCCGTCACGATGTTCCTCGTGAAGGGGGTCAAGCTGCAGGGCATTGTCACTTGGTTCGATAATTTCTCGATTCTGCTGCGCCGCGATGGCCAATCGCAGCTGGTCTACAAGCACGCGATTTCAACGATCATGCCCGGCCAGCAGCTCGCGCCCGCGCATTTCGCGCCCGGCAGCGATGACAGCGCCAAAAAGCGCCTGTTGCAGGACGTGTTCCTTTCCAGCGTGCGCGATGCCGGGGTGCAGGTGACGATGTTCCTCGTCAACGGCGTCATGCTTCAGGGCCGCGTCGCCGCCTACGATCTGTTCTGCATGCTGCTCGAACGCGAAGGCTACGTACAGCTCGCCTACAAGCACGCCGTCTCGACCATCCAGCCCGCCGGCCATGTCGATCTCTCCGGTGATTGGGAGGGTGAGGCATCCTGACCGCAGCCATGGGCACCGCCGCATGAGCGGGTTTGAGTTTGGCCGGGATACCGAGCTTGTTGGCGAAGTCACGCGCGGCGCGCGCGCTGTCGTCGTGCTGCCCGATCTGCGCCAACGCGGCGGCCTTGATGCCGAATCGCGGCTGGAAGAAGGCGAGGGGCTGGCCCGCGCCATCGGGCTGGACGTGGTCGATGCCTTCGCGTTGCCGATCCGCGCGGTGCGGCCTGCCACGCTGTTCGGCGAAGGTCAGGTCCAGAAGATCGCCGTCGCCATTGCGCAATCGGATGCGGAACTGGTCATCGTCGATG
This sequence comes from Novosphingobium sp., assembly GCA_027490345.1. Taxonomy (GTDB): domain Bacteria; phylum Pseudomonadota; class Alphaproteobacteria; order Sphingomonadales; family Sphingomonadaceae; genus Novosphingobium. The sequence goes on along the minus strand of JAIXYF010000353.1, from coordinate 2,236 downwards.
GCGCGCTATCGGCGATCCAGCAGCGCAACCTGGAAGACAAGCTCGAACGCAAGGTGATCGACCGCACCGGGCTGATCCTCGAAATCTTCGGCGAACGCGCGGCCACGGCAGAAGGCCGCTTGCAGGTGGAGCTTGCCCATCTCGATTATCAGGCCGGGCGGCTTGTGCGCAGCTGGACCCACCTCGAACGCCAGCGCGGCGGCTTCGGCTTCCTTGGCGGCCCGGGCGAGACGCAGATCGAGGCGGATCGCCGCCTCATTCGTGGGCGCATGGCGCGCATCCGGCGTGAGCTTGAGCAAGTCCGCCGCACCCGCGGCCTCCACCGCGAACGCCGCCAGCGTGCGCCCTGGCCGGTGATCGCACTCGTGGGCTATACCAACGCCGGAAAGTCCACCCTGTTCAATCGGATGACTGGCGCTGATGTGATGGCGCAAGACCTGCTCTTCGCCACGCTTGACCCCACGATGCGCGCCATCCGCCTGCCGGGGCTCGACAAGGCGATCCTGTCGGACACGGTGGGCTTCATTTCCGAATTGCCCACGCAGCTTGTCGCCGCTTTTCGCGCCACGCTGGAAGAAGTTACGGCGGCTGACGTCATCGTCCACGTGCGCGATATCGCCAACCCCGCCACTTCGGCGCAGAAGCTGGAAGTGGAGGAAATCCTCGCCGATCTCGGCGTGATCGGGGAAGGGGGGAGCCTTGTTCCCATCATCGAGGCGTGGAACAAGTGGGATCTGCTGATCCCCGATGATCGCGCGATGCGCCGCGACCTTATTGCAGCCGGCGTGCCTGATCGGCAGGTCGTGCCGATTTCGGCGCAGACCGGAGAGGGGGTTGAAGACCTGGTCACGCTGCTCAGTGAGCTTCTCACCGGCGGCGCCCAAGTCCTTGAATTATGTGTGCCGATGGCCGACGGGCAGAAGCTGGCCTGGCTTCATGCGCACGGCGAAGTCCTGTCGGAAGCTCAGATGGAAGATGAACAGGGGGCGCCCGTCCAGCGCCTGACAGTGCGGCTGACCCCGCGCGAACTCGGCCGCTTTGTGCAGATGTGATCAGTCTTCTGCGGCCTTGACTTGCCGCCAGAGGGCTTCCTGCTCGTCAAGCGACAAGGCCGGGAAACCAGTGCCGGCAAGGGCTTCCATGCCCCGAAAACGCCGCTCGAACTTGGCATTGCCGTGGCGCAGCGCATCCTCGGGCGCGATGCCATAGCGGCGCACGAGATTGACTGCGGCAAACAGCAGGTCGCCCGCTTCGTCGAGCTTTTCGGCCTCGCTCTGCGCCGCTGCCAGTTCGTCCAGTTCCTCGATCACCTTGGCGCGCGGACCTGCGGTATCCGGCCAGTCAAACCCGACCCGCGCCGCGCGCTTCTGGAGCTTTTCCGCGCGCATCAGTGCGGGCAGGGCCAGTGCCACTCCGTCCAGCGCGCTCATGGCGCCCTTGGCCGCGCGCTCTGCGGCCTTCTGGGCTTCCCAGCGCACTTCGCGCGATTGGCCCTGATCCGAAGCATCGCCAAAGATATGTGGGTGCCGCTCAGTCATCTTGTCTGAAAGCGCCTCGACCACACTGGCGAAATCGAACGCGCCCCGTTCTTCGGCGATGCGCGCATGGAACACGACCTGGAGCAGCAGATCGCCAAGCTCCTCGCGCAGGGCCGCCAGATCGCCGCGCTCAATCGCATCGGCGACTTCATAGGCTTCCTCGATGGTGTACGGCGCGATGGTGGCGAATGTTTGCGCGATGTCCCAGTCGCAGCCGGTCTGCGGATCGCGCAGCCGGGCCATGATCGCGAGGAGCCGGGCCATACTTGCTGGCTTGCCTTGGGCTGCGTGGGGTGAGGCATCGGCAGGTGTGCTCATCAGGCCGCTTCCTTTAGTTTGATAATATTTATTATGTTAAATCGCAGCACCCGCGCTCAGCGCCGATACCCCGCAAACGCCAGCGCGGCGGCGAGGATCAGCACCACCCAGATCGCCGCCATCATCAGACCGGACGAAAGCTTGATGGCACGCAGTCGGCTATTGGCCGCCACGAGCACGAGCGCCATGACGATGCCGATCAGCGCGACGAACCGGTCCGGCGTCACAGCGTGATTTCCATACCGTCGTAGCCCGGCTCGACATGATCCGGCGTTTCATCCACCAGGGTCCGGTAATCCATGCTCTTGTCGAGATGCGTGAGCACCGCGCGGCCCGCACGGCACGCCTCGACCAGTTCGAGTGACATGGCCAGATGCGCG
>JAIXYF010000437.1 GCA_027490345.1 Novosphingobium sp. | reverse complement strand
GGCAAGCTCCATGGGAAAGCCGCTGGCGTCATTGCCATTGCCGATCCGGTCAAGGAGGCGACGCCCGGCGCGCTGGCGGCACTCAAGGCCGAGGGCATCCGGCTCATCATGGTCACCGGGGACAGCCGTATTCACCGTAGAAGCCGCCGCGCGCAAACGGGGCATCGATGAAGTCGAAGCCGATGTCCTTCCGGACTCCAAGAGCACAGTGGTGGGCCGCTTGAAAGCGGAAGGCCAAATCGCCGCCATGGCTGGTGACGGGGTCAACGATGCCCCAGCGCTTGCCGTCGCTGATGTCGGTATCGCCATGGGCACCGGCATCGCAGCGCGCCAGAAACCCACTCATCCATGAAGCTGGTCATCGCTTGAATGGGCGCCAAGGTTCTCAGGCTCGCTCCGCGTGGGCCAAATATGCAGAAGCATTGCGCAGGAACTCATCGGCCTGCCGCAGCTCACGGTTCTCGCGTTCCAGCGCCCTTAAGCGATCGGCCAACTCGGCGGGAACGCCGGCGCGCTGGCGGCTATGGACGTGATTGCCGCCCAGCGAGATGGATGATCGCTCTCGTGGTCCAGCACCATGCGGACCGCCCGTTCACGGACCTCCAGTGCAGACTTCTTCGCCGTGTTGCTCATCGCAGACCCTTCCTCTCAAGAGTTGAGGCCTCCGGCAATCCTGAGGCGGTTCACAAAGCCCGGTTTACCAAACTACCACGCAGCATTTGGCATACTTGTGATTGCGGGCATCATACGGCTCAAACCAGCGCGGATGGCATCTCGATTGCTGGCGCCCAGCTTGGCCCGGATCCGTTTGGAATATTCGCGCATGGTCGCCTCGGTCACACCCACTGCGCTGGCAATTTCCTGATTTTCGAGTTCGGAGCACATCAGATAGGCCACACGCCGTTCGCTGGGCGAGAGCGGGGCCTGCGCCACATTGTGCAATCTGAGGATGTTGATCGGCAGGTAGCGCTGCAGGGAAAGGACAATCGTCTGCCCATCGTCCATGGCATGGGCGGCGACCCGCATGATGCACCAGGGTGTGTTAATGTCATCGGCAGCGGGTGGGCTGAACGGAGTTGATGCAACTTTCGCGAGGCGATCGATCACGGTCTGTGCCGCTTGCGGCACGCGTTCGGCCGTGATCGGGACTTTGCAATCCCTGCCGTTGAGCTGATGCAGAAAGAGGCCGGCGGAAGGGCACTTGCTCAGGATGCGGCCTTGCCGATCAACGATAGCCGTGGCGACAAGCCCTTCGGCAAAGACCTGATTTGGCCCTGTCCCGGTTTCATTAGCGCGCATCGCGTGGAGAAAATGCGGTCGCAATGCCAGCACGGCGTCGATTTCGCGGCGGCGGAACGGGGCGCTGAACGGTTCGCGGTTGATGGTCAGCAAGGCCACCGGCCGGTTCCGGTCCTTCAGCAGGAAATCCATGTTGTTGCCGATATTGTATGGCCGGAACAACTCGTTCTTCATGACCGAGCGGTCCCAGCCATCATGCGCGGTAAATTGCCACCAATTGCCGTATTCGAGCGGCGCGTTCACCAGCTTGGCAAAGGAAGGCTGACCCGTCGCTTCCAGCATGGGCGTTTGCATCATGAACGCATCGAGCGCCTCCGGGATCGGATGGCGTTCATAAAGATCGACCGGCTGGCCGTTTTCGCCCAGCCAGACAAAGGTGTTGACCGATGAAGGGATGATGAACTGCAACGCATCGACCATCGCCGGGATGGCTTGCCGGGGCGGCAGCCCCAAAGAGGCCATGTGTTGAATGTGCAGAATCGCGGCGGATTGGCGCAAGATCCCTCGATCGGTTTGGCGTCCTTGGCCCGCAGTTCACGGGTCCCGCGCTGGGTGGTTGCGGCCTTGGGGGTATTTATGTCCTACCCGGGGGACAGTTACAACTGCTCAAACACCTTACTCTCCAGACAAGCGTGTGCCGGAATCCGCCCAGTCGGCACGATTGGTGGCGGGCCGATGAACTGGAGAATCTGCTGTGGCAACTGCACTTAACCCCCGCCAGTCAAGCGCAACGCAGGAAAGCTACACGTTCGATTCGGGCGGCGGAAAGGTGGCTGCCAGCACGGTGCCGCAATTGCCCAAGGGCAAAGACACCATCACACTTCTGGATTTCAAGTTCGATTTCAACGAGTTCCCGCTGCTGTACGATGCGATTGACGCTCTGCCGGGCTTCTCGAAAAGCACGTATGATTCTGTCGATTTGAAGGGGAACCCGATCAAGGTTCCGCAAATCCATTTTGAATCGCCCAGCGTGGCGGGCTTCCAAGCCAAGGCTGACTTCCGCGTCGATTTCGCGGCAAAGGTTGCACTCAACTACGACCTCGATCTCGGCCAATTCAAATTCAACGCAGTGGCCGTTTCGGCCCTGCGCCTGCAAGACCGCGATCCAGCGAACGGTGCAGGGCCAGCGAGCGATCCCGACGCCGATCTCTACACCAACCTCACGATCGATACCGCCCTTGCGGGGATCACCGTATCCGCCCAGAGCAATGCCGCGACGAAAGACAGCTCGGCCTCCCTCAAAGTCGATCTTGCCGCGAATGTCGGCGCCTTCAACGCAGGCTTTCTCGGCGATCTGCTTAGCCTCAGCGGCAATTACAGCACCTCGATCGATCTGTTCAAGGGCCGCCCGGGCGATACTGTCGGCGATTTCACGACCGACTTGCTCAAGGGCTTCATCAATGTGCCCTCGCTGCCATCCACGCTCAATACGCAGGCTGGCGGTACCGGGCAGGCGCTGTTTGCGCCGTCGTCCGACACAGAAGACGGCCCGATTTTTGCCAATCTCACGTTCGATCCGATCCCGCTGATCCCGGGGCTTGGCAAGATCAACAAGGGCGCGTTCTATCCGATACAGACCCCGCTGCTCGATGTAGGCGTGGAATGGAAACTGCTTACACTGGATTTCGGGGCGAACTTGTCGCTTCGCCAGAAAATCGATGTGCAGATCAAATCGGTCAATGTCGCGATCGAGGTCGATGAAAAGAACTTTGATGTCAACGATCACAAGCTGGCCCGTGATGCCACAGGGAACATAACCGGCAATGGCACTGCCCTGACCGGGAAGCTGGGTGACAAGTTCAGCGTGAATTTTTCAACCGGCGATCAGCAGGACACCAAGATCACCGAAACGTATTTCATCACCGCGCATGTCAAGACCGACATTTCCCTGATCCCAACCCTGTCGCTCGATCTGCGGCTGATGGATTTCTCGCTGATCATCAACCCGATCCTTATTGATCAATTCAAGTATGATTTCAATCTGTTCAATCATCGCTTCGAATATGAGATCGGCGCGATCAAGCTCGTGGAGGATGGTTTTGACGTGACCTTCCGCCCCGTGAGCGTGACGACGCAAGTCGACACCCATCTGCGCGTGGTCGGCACGAAGTTTGATGATCGGGATGACCCTACAGATATCACCAAGGTTGGCGCCGACGGCGTGTGGCACAAGGCGCTTTTTCTGGCTGGCAATCAGGCTGACATAGATGGGTTGGCCGGTGACGACATCATCAAGGGCCAGAACATTGCCAGCGTTCTGGCTGGTGGGGCGGGCAATGACACCATCAATGGCGGCACCGAACACGACGTGATCGATGGCGGCGATGGGGCTGACTACATTCGCGGCGGCTTCGGCAATGATACTCTCTACGCGGGCAAAGGCATCGTTGGCTCCGCCGAGCGCGTTTATGGCGATGGCGGCAATGACACCCTTTATGTGAGTGCCTGGAGGGGTACGTTCGATGGCGGCACCGGCGATGATATCATCCGCGTTATTGTTGGCACAGGCGGTTCGCAGTTCATCTATGGCGGTGCAGGCAATGATCGCCTGGATCTTGATTATTCGTTCTATCAGCACGGGATTACGCTGGATCTTTCCGGCGGGTTGGCCGTGCGGAATTTCACCAAGTTCGCTTCGAAACTCTTCGCCAATTCCACGTACCAGTCCATCGAGGCGGTCAATGTGACCGGCGGTTCGCGCTTCAACGACGTGCTGACCGGCGGCGCGCAGGGCGAGACCCTGGATGGCGGCGGCGGCAGCGATACGATTTCGGGCAATGGCGGCGATGATATCATCGATGGCGGGGCGGAGAACGACACGCTGAGAGGCGGTGACGGTGCCGATCAGATCAGAGGCGGCGGCGGCAACGACACCATCGTTGGCGCTGCCGGTAACGACACGATCCGCGCCGGCGATGGGGACGATACCATCACTGCAGGCACGGGCGCAGACCAGGTTCAGGGTGGCAACGGCAACGACACCATCACCGATGCCGGCTCGAATGATGGTCTGCGCGACTTTTTCTACGGGCAAGACGGCAATGACACGCTGAGAGCGGGCGTCGGCGACGACAGGCTCCTTGGCGGAAATGGCAACGATACCCTGTTTGATCAGGGCCAGGTTGCGAAGATGTGGGGCGATGAAGGCCGCGATACTTTCTATATCACCGGAGCCAGCACTGCCTCGGGCGGCAATGGTTCGGATACCTATCGCATCGGTCTTTCTGCCGTGTTTGGCGGTGTACCCTTCATCCGGACAGTGGGCGCAAAGATCGTTGATGGTGCGGCGGATGAGGAAGTGCCTGGCGTTGTCTTCAGCCCCTTGTCCAACGACCGGATCATCGCTGTCGGTGTGACTTCTTCCGATTACGACCTTCCGACCGGCTATGTGTTCATGGACTTCGAACCGGCGGTGTTCCGCACTTCGGGCACACTGATCTATGCCGATGGCGCGGTCGCGACAACGTATACCGGGATCGAAAGCTTTGACCTTACCGGCACAAACGACAGTGAGAGCTGGTTCATCGCCGCCCCGTCCGTGAGTGATGGAGCGAGCGGTGAAGGAACAGTGCTGCGCGGCATGGGCGGTGACGATTTCCTTGATGCCGGAACTGACGGGGTCGGCGATATTCTCGATGGCGGCAGCGGCGATGATACGATTGTTGGCCATACCGGACAGTCGCTTAACGGCGGCACCGGGTTCGATGTGCTCT
>JAIXYF010000173.1 GCA_027490345.1 Novosphingobium sp. | reverse complement strand
TCGTCGCGAAATATGGCGCCGACGCGATCCGCTGGTTCATGCTGTCGGACAGCCCGCCCGAGCGCGATCTGCCGTGGTCCGAAGCCGGGATCGAAGGCTGCTGGCGCTTTGTCCAGCGGTTGTGGCGCCTGTTCGGTGCCGCCGATGCAGCTGCGGCGGGCGATGACATGGCGCTGCGCCGCAAGACGCATCAGACCGTGCATGCCGTGGCACACGATATCGAAGCGCTCAGCTTCAACAAGGCCGTCGCGCGGATCTATGAACTGACCGCTGCCACCGAAAAGGCGGCGCCTTCGGCTGATCGCACCGCCGCCATCCGCGCGCTGCTGCTGCTCGTCGCCCCGATGATGCCGCACCTTGCCGAAGAGGCATTTGCGGCTTCCGGTGAAGGCCTTGTCGCCGATGCCGCCTGGCCCGAGGTCGATCCTGCGCTGCTCGTCGATGATGAAGTCACCGTCGCTGTGCAGGTCAAGGGCAAACTGCGCGATACGCTGATCGTGGCCAAAGGCACGCCGCGCGAGGAGCTTGAACGCCTTGCCCTTGCTTCCGACAAAGTGCAGCGTGCACTGGATGGAGCCGAGGTGAAAAAGGTGATCGTGGTGCCCGACAGACTGGTGAACCTTGTTGGCTAAGGCCGCCCCCAAGGCCACTTTGGCCGCGCTGGCGCTGGTGCTGCTGGCAGGCTGCGGTCTTTCGCCGATGTATGCCGGCGGCGGCCAGGGCGGCGTGGCCCGCGCACTTGCCGGCGTCGATGTCTCGGCCATCGAGGGCAAGGCTGGCTGGCTGGTGCGCGCGGCGCTGGTCGACCGGCTCGGCGCCGGCGCGGCAGGCGCGCCGCGCTACCGGCTCGATGTCCGGCTTGATGAAAAGCTGCAGGGCCTTGGCCTCCTCTCCACCGATGCGGTAACGCGCGAAAGACGCACATTGCGCGCTCGCTATCAGGTGGTCGATCTGGCCTCGGGCGATATCATCCTCGATGCGACCGCTGGTTCGGACGCCGGTATCGACATCGTATCGAGCGAATATGCCGTGATCGCAGCGGAGCAGACCGCGCTTGAAAACCTCAGCCATGAAGTCGCCGAACAGATCGTGACGCGCGTGGCGACCAAGCTGCGCAAGACGAACTGACCCCGGTGATGCCGCCGCAAGGCCAGAGCTGCGCCGCGTGAAGGCAACCCAGAAGACCTTTGCCGGGCAAATGATGCGCGCCGCCGCCGAGGCCAGCGTGTTCTATTTCTGCGGGCCCGATGAAGCCGGAGCCAGCGATGCCGCCGCGCGGCTGGCCGCCTGCATCATCGCCTCGCAAGGCCCAAGCGAACGCGTGGAACTGGCCGGCGCAGACTTGCGCCGGGATCCGGTGCGCCTTGCCGATGAAGCCCGCTCGGTCTCCCTGTTCGGAGACAAACGCCAGATCCACGTGCGGTGTGCAGGCGATGAAGCCCATGATGCCATCGAAGCGCTGCTCGCCAGCCCGGTGCGCGGCTGGCCTGTTATCATTATCGCCACGTCGGCCACGGACAAGTCAAGGACGGCCAAGCTCCTCGCCGACCGGCCCGATGCGCTCGTCGCGATGTTCCATCCGCCCGATACCCGGTCTGTCACGGCTGCGGTGCGGGAAATGGCAGGCCCCGCCGGGCTGCGATTGAGCGACGACATGGCGGAGCGAATCGCCCGCGCCGCGGCGCTGGATACCCGCATGGCCCGCAGCGAGATCGAGAAGCTCGCCTTGTTCCTCGATGCCAGCCCCGAAACTCCGCGCACGGTCGATTCGTCTGCGCTCGACGCAATCGGCGCGGTGAGCGAGGATGACAGTTTCATGCCGCTCGTGAACTGCGTTCTGGGCGGCGATACGGCGCGGCTCGGCAGCGAACTGGCGCGGATGCATGAGCTGGAGCTCAATCCCGTCGGTGTGCTGCTCGCACTGGAACGGCGGGCCGCGCAGCTCGCGCAGCTGGCAGGCCGGATGCGTGGCCGCGGCGATCTCAACGCCTTTCTCGAACAGGAAATGGCGGCACGCCGTGTATTTTTTCGGGACAAGGCTGACCTTGCCCAACAGCTCAAACGCTGGCGCGGACGCAAGCTGGGTAGGCTTGTGGAGCGCCTGATGGCGGCTCACCGCAGTTTGCTGTCTGACAACCGCAACAGTGAAATTCTGATTTCTCAGGAACTTGCGCAGCTTACTCGCGCTGCATCGCGCTAATCGCCCAATCCGGCCGCGCGCCTTGCGATGAAGCGTGGCGCGAACGCGTCAGACATGCTTGTGTTTGTCAGCCAAACGACTACGTATTGCACCGCAGCATTCTCACCGATATGGAAGAAGCCTGCCAAAAAGCCTGTCTGATATCCGGGTCGCTGAACTGGAACGCATTGCTTTTGCGGAAGAACAGGGTGCTACGAGCATGACAACCCTTGAGCGAGACAGAGATACCGCGTCGGCTGGCCTGCGGCCGGGCGGGGGCGATTCGTCTGGCAGCAAGCGCCAGCTCAAACTGCCGTTGGCCCCCTCGCTTGAGCGGCGGCGCCTTCAGGCATACTTGCTGCTGTTGATTCTTGACGGCCTGGTCGTCGCCGGCTCCCTGCTGACTACGAGCTTGATTTACATCGGCCGCGCCTACGAGCCGCAGACCCTGCAGCAGATCAACCTGTACCTCCCGCTCTATTGGGGCGCTGCGCTGATTGGCCATGCCTATTCGACCCAGGCCCTCACCTCGTTGCGTTTCAGCCAGGCGCGCGCGCTGTTCGCGATTGTCATCGCTCTCAGCCTCACCCTGTTCGTCGCGTTCTTTTCAAAATCCAGCGAACAACTGTCACGCGCCTCGACGGCGGCGGGCATGGCCATGATTGCCATCGGGCTGGTCTGGGTTCGCGCCGTCGTCCAACCCTTCATTCGCGCCCATTGCGGGCCGACTGCACAGAATGTGCTTGTCATCGACGATGGCGGCCAGCCCGTGCGTGTTCCCCATGCCTGGCACGTCGATACACGCGAACATCGGCTCACGCCGGATCGCAGCGATCCGCACATGCTGGATCGCCTCGGCATGTTCATGACCAACATGGACCGCGTGATCGTGAGCTGCCCCCCAGACCGGCGCAAGGACTGGGCGATGGTGTTCAAGGGATCGAACATCAGCGGCGAGATTGTTGAGCCGGAAGTTGAGGAAATGGGTGTGCTCGGCGCTCGGCGCGGCGATGGCTTCGGCTCGCTGGTCGTGTCGGTGGGTCCGCTCGGCCTGCGGTCGCGGGCGATCAAGCGCGCGATGGATCTTGCCATCGCTGGCAGCGCCACGTTCGTACTGGCGCCGTTGCTACTCACCGTGGCGCTGATGATCTGGCTTGAAGATCGCGGCCCGGTGTTCTTCCTGCAGCAGCGCCAGGGGCGCAACAACCGCCTTTTCTGGATCTTCAAGTTCCGTTCGATGCGTCCCGAGAAGCTTGATGCTGCAGGCGCGCGCTCCGCGAGCCGGGATGATGATCGGATCACCCGGATCGGCCGCTTTATCCGCCGGACAAGCATCGACGAGCTGCCGCAATTGCTCAACGTTCTGCGCGGCGATATGAGCATTGTGGGCCCGCGCCCGCATGCCATCGGTTCGCTGGCCGGCAAGAAACGGTTTTGGGAAGTCGACCCGCGCTATTTGCTGCGGCACTCGCTCAAGCCAGGGCTTACCGGCTTGGCGCAAGTGCGCGGGTTGCGCGGCGCCACTGATTCCGAAGAGGATCTGACCAGCCGGCTTCAGGCCGATCTGGAATATCTCGATGGCTGGACAGCCATTCGCGACGTCCGGATCATCTTCGCCACATTTGCCGTTCTGGTGCACGACCGGGCGTTTTGACCCATGACCATGCCAAATCCTGCGCTGTTACCTGCGGGCATTTTCGGGCCGGGCGAAGCCCTGCCCATCGCTTCGCAGGCGCAGCAACAAAAGCGCGGGCAGTGCAACAATTTGGTTGAGCGAATCGAGGAAACGCCCTAAGGGCTTATCCATAGAAGTGGCGGAGAAGCGGGCAGTTCAACCTTTTGCGTTGATCGACTCACGACAAAGCCAAAAGTTTTTGCCTAGCAATGGTGGAGTACCGACAGTGACCACGTTCAAAACCCTTATGAGCAGCGCCGCAGCGCTGAGCCTCGTTTTCGTCGGCACTGCCGCTAACGCGGAAGCCATCCGTTCGGGCGCAGCAACGCCTGGCGTCGTTTCGGTCAAGAAGGCTAAGCTTCTTCGCACCAGCGCTCCTGAAACGCGCGAATCAAAGGCGATTATTACGCAGGGAAGCTCGCTCTGGCTTGCCGCTCTTGCTGCTGTTACTGCCGGCACGGCCCTCTATGTCATCACTGACGACGGTGAAACAGCGATCGATTCGCCCGGCGCCTGATTGAATTATTAGGCCGAAAGGCTAGTTGAAAAAGCTCGCAGTCTTCGACTGCGGGCTTTTTTTACACTAAAAATGGGCCGCGATGGGCGCACCGGTAACACTGGTGAAAGCATTTCCAAAAAATGCGTCCATGCATTCTTGCACTTGGCGTAAATCGCAGCTCACCGCACTTGAAACCTCATCTTGCAGTTTCGCGCTTGTGCCAGACGGGTCAATCGACGAAAGGCAATGCTGGATGAGTGGGCTGTTCCTGAACGGATATTGTGCTGCTCGTTTCGTCGGCAAAGTGGGGACATCAAAATGGTAGGCGGGCATCAGGCGGTCGCAAACACCAAGCGACGTCGGACGGATGCCCGTTCTGCGTCCGCCTTGTCCGCCGAAGCTCTCGCCCCGATCCAGACTAAGCCCCTTCCGGGCACGGCGCTGTGCATGGTGCTGGTCGGAGCGGCGATCGCGCTGGGCGGCGGCGGAACCGTCAATCCACAGACTGAACTGATCCTGCAGGTCCTCACGGCCATTGTGCTGATCCCCCTGTTTGCATCGCCGCGCTGGCAAAAAGGCTTGGGCCATGTGCCGCTGGCCATAAGGCTTCTGGCTGGTCTGGTTCTGGTCCTCCCCGTGCTCCACCTTGTACCCCTGCCGCCTTCGATCTGGCAGGGCCTTCCCGGGCGCGAGATCGAGCGGCAATCCCTTGCGCTCATCGGGGCAGAGAACACCTGGATGCCGCTCTCGATGGCCCCGGCGCGAACATTTGCCTCACTGCTCGCGATGATCTGCCCGGTCCTGCTTATGATGCAGGTCTCCCGCCTTTCTGTCAGGGGGCGCAACTGGCTTTGCATCACAATCATCGGCGCAGGTGTCGTCTCGTTGCTGCTTGGTGCGCTGCAACTTTCCCATACCGCTGGCTGGAACTGGTCGCCTTATTCGCACATAAGCGAGGGCTATCTCGTCGGGTTCCAGGCCAATCGCAACGCGCAGGCGGATTTCCTGCTTTATGCCATGCTGGCGCTTGGCGTGGTGGTAGCCACCCGGCTGAGTGATGGCCGGCACCATGCCCTGACCTGGGCAGTTTTTCTCTTCCTGTTCATATCCTTTCTCATCGGCTTGCTGATGACAGGGTCACGCACAGGCATCGCACTCATCCTGCCCACGCTGGCGACGCTGGGCCTCATGCTCTGGCCCACACTGCAAAACCGCAAAGCGGCTCTCTTGTGGCTTGGCGGTATCTTCGGCGTGGTGATCACGGGCGCTGCAGCCGTGTCTCAATTGCAGTCCGTGCAGAAAGTGGCTGATCGCTTTTTCCTCACCAAGGAGGCACGCTGGGATCTGTGGTCCGATACCTGGTTTGCCATTCAGCAGGTCTGGCCTTATGGCAGCGGCATCGGCACAATCGTGCCGATGCTGGAAGCGGCAGAGCAGCTCGATGTCGTGGATACAACGCGGCCAGTCCGCGCGCATAATGACTGGCTCGAATGGTATATGGAAGCCGGAGTTCCGGGGCTTATCGTTCTGGGAATCATTGCAATCCTGCTCTGCGCATTGGCGGCCCGGGGCCTGATGACCTCATTCCGGCCAAACGGAAATGTGGGTCGTCGCGCGCAAGTCCTGTTTGGCTGCGGTGTCATGGTGATTTGCGCGTTGCATTCGGTGATGGATTATCCGCTGCGCAGCATGGCTCTCGCCGCGCTCACCGCAATGGCGGTCGCTTTCCTTCCCGAGCCTGCTGCAGTGCAGCGAAGCAAGTCGCAAAACGTAGGATTTCCGTAACGAGATCCAATGTTGCGCTGGGTCATGGAAGGTGGCATCGTTTTGATATAGTAGGCTTCAAATTCTTGCTGAAGGGCAAATTTCACAGTGAAGAAAATCGGGGCCTTCTGTTTGCTGCTCAT
>JAIXYF010000387.1 GCA_027490345.1 Novosphingobium sp. | reverse complement strand
CTGGACAAGGACGGCGGGGTGTGGTGGGCCAAGGGCGCCACCAACCGCCTGATCGCCGCAATGGTGAAGCCTCTCAACCGGCTGGGTGGCACGGTGCGGCTGGGCGACGCCGTGGCGCACATCCAGTCGCTTGGCGACCGCGTGACGGGGATCAGGACAAAGAGCGGCTGGCAGGAAAACTTCGACGCTGTCGCCTCCAACGGCGATATTGTCCATTCCTATCAGGATCTGATGCCCGACAATGGCCACGCGCAGCGCCGGGCCAAGGCACTGAAGAAAAAGAAATTCTCGCCCAGCCTGTTTGTCGTGCACTTCGGGGTGGAAGGCACATGGCCGGGGATCGCGCACCACATGATCCTGTTCGGCCCGCGCTACAAGGGACTGCTGGATGACATCTACAAGCACGGCGTGCTGCCCGAGGACTTCTCGATCTACCTGCACCATCCTTCGGTGAGCGACCCGAGCATGGCGCCTGCGGGAATGAGCACGTTTTATGCACTGGTGCCGGTGGCCAACATGGGCAAACTTCCGGTGAACTGGGACGAAGTGGGGCCTATGCTGGAAAAGCGCGTGCTTGATGAAGTGGGCCGCCGCCTCATTCCAGACATCCACAGCCGGATCGTCACGAAGTTCTCCTACACGCCCAAGGACTTCTCGATCGATCTTTCCGCGCATCAGGGCAGCGCCTTTAGCCTTGAGCCGCTGCTCACGCAGTCTGCCTATTTCCGCGCGCACAACCGCGACGACGCGATCCGGAACCTCTATCTGGTCGGCGCAGGCACGCATCCGGGCGCGGGTATCCCCGGCGTGGTCGGCAGCGCGAAGGCGACCGCCGGGTTGATGATCGAGGATCTCCTCGGGAAGTGAGGCGCGTTTGAAACGGCTGGCGGTCTATTGCGGTTCGGCATCTCCCGCAGACCCGCGCTATGTGGCGCTGGCGCGGGAGGTGGGCGGTGACCTTGCCGCGCGCGGCATTGGCGTCGTCTACGGCGGTGGGCGGCTTGGCCTGATGGGAGCAGTCGCGGCGGGCGCGCTGGAAGCGGGCGGTGAAGTGATCGGGGTGATCCCGCGCGCGCTCGCGGAGGCCGAAGTTGCCAATCCCGATTGCACACAGCTCACGATCGTTGAGACCATGCACGAGCGCAAGCAGGCCTTTGCCGATCTTTCGGACGGGTTCCTGACGCTGCCCGGCGGTGTCGGCACGATGGACGAGCTGTGGGAGGCGGTGAGCTGGGCGCAGCTGGGCTATCATGCCAAGCCCGTGGGGCTACTCAATGCTTTCGGGTTTTACGATCAGTTGCTGGCCTTCCAGCGGCACATGATCGAGGTGGGCTTCATCCGCCGGGCACACGGCGGGATCATTCTGGCCGAACATGCGCTCGATGTGCTGCTGGCGCGCATGGCCGCGCATGTGCCGCATCAGCCGATCATCCAGATGTCCGCGAAGGACTTGTGAGGCGGCGTGGCTGATCCTGTTGCAGCGCTGCCGAAGCCGGACCGCGCTGCCCTTGTTGCTCATGCCCGCGAAACGATTGCGCTCGGCTCGAAGAGCTTTGCCGCAGCCTCGCAGCTGTTTGACCGGACCACGCGCGAACGCGTCTGGCTGCTCTATGCCTGGTGCCGCGCCTGCGACGATATTGCCGACGAACAGGATCTGGGCGGCGCGCTGGGCACAACCCCCGGCGGCGATGCGGCAGAACGGCTGGCGCGGATCCGGCGGCTGACGGATCTTGCGCTGGCGGGGCTCCCCACGGGCAATCCCGATTTCGATGCACTGGGCGTAGTCGCTGCGGAATGCGGGCTGACGCGGGCCATGGCCCGTGATGTCATCGATGGTTTTGCGCTCGATGCCGCAGACTGGACTCCGCGCAGCGAAGCGGACCTCATGCGCTATTGCTTCCATGTGGCGGGCGCGGTGGGCGTGATGATGGCCGTGGTCATGGGCGTGGCGCCGGATGACGAGGACACGCTGGACCGCGCCTGCGATCTGGGCCTTGCCTTCCAGCTGGGCAATATCGCGCGCGATGTGGCCGAGGATGACCGCGGCGGGCGCTGCTATCTGCCCGCCGAGTGGCTGGCCGAGGCGGACATTCCCCCGGGCGAGCAGCTACGCCCCTGCTACCGCGCGGCGCTGGTCGGCGCGGTGCAGCGGTTGGCGGTGCTGGCGGCAGAATACGAAGCTTCGGCGCGGGTGGGCGCGGCGCGGCTGGGCTTTCGCCAGCGCTGGGCGATCCTTTCTGCGGCGGGCATCTATGGCGCCATTGCGCGCAAGGTGGCGGCGGGCGGACCGCGCGTGTGGGATGGGCGCGTGTTCACATCCCGGAACGAGAAGATTGCCCATGTGCTGCGCGCCGGGCTTCAGGCGCTGCGGCGGCCCGCCCCTGCCCCGCACCCGCGCTGGTCGCGCACCAGCCTCAAGGCGCTCGCTAGCGGAAAGGGGGATGGTCGGCCGGGAGCATGACAGTGCGGCGATCGCCCGCCATATCGGCCAGCAGGCGCGCTGCGGCAATGCGGCCCGACATCGTGGCCATCGGAATGCCCGGCCCCGGATGGACGCTGCCGCCGGCCAGATAGAGCCCCGGCACTTTCCCCCGCGCCCCGGCCCGCGCGAAGCTGCCCATCATGCCATGGTTAGCCCGGCCATAAAGCGCGCCGCCGCTGGCCGGAAACAGGGCATGAAAGCCCGCTGGATCAGTGATCACCGGCGCATCCGTGGCGGTCAGCTCCAGCCCGCAATCGCGCATCAGGCCCACGCTGCGCCGTGCCAGATCGGCAATCTCGGCATCCGCCAGCGCCCCCTTGTCACCATCGGCAGGCGCGTTGATCAGCGCCAGCAGACGCTCGGGCGTGCCGGCGGTGTGATCGCTCCCCTCCCCCCGGTCCTGCGCGCACAGGTACACTGTCGGCGCCCGCGTGATCCGGCGCTCCTTGAAGATCGCTTCGAACTCCGCGCGATAATCATCTGCGAAAAAGACATTGTGATGCGCCAGATCGAAGCCCGAAGTGCGGGCTGAAAGGCACCAAGTGACTGCCGAAAGCGAGCGTTTGCGCGGCGCCGTGGCCGGCACGGGGCGCACTTCGTCCGTCAGCGCCGAGATATCGCCATTGAAGACGACGGCATCGGCGGCAAGGCGCTCGCCGCCCGCCAGCTCCACCCCGGCAACCCGGCCATGCTCCACCACCACACGTGCCATCTCCGCACCGAAGCAGAAGCGGGCACCGTGGGTTTCCGCAAGGCCGGCAATCGCGCGCGCCACTTCATGAATCCCGCCGCGCACCAACCAGACGCCTTGCTGCTCGACATGAGCGATCAGCATAAGCGTGGCGGGCGCAGACCAGGGCGAGGAGCCGACATAGGTGGAATAGCGCCCGAACAGCTGGCGCAGGCGCGGATCCTTGAAGTGATCACCCAGCGCGCCCCACAAAGTGCGCATCGGCACCGTGCGCATGAGCGCCGGGATGCCGAAAGGGCCGAGCCGCGCGACAAGGCCGGGGATCGAAGGCCGCTCCGCCGCAATGAACGAGGCCGCGAGCGTCTTGTAGATATCGGCGCTGCGCGCGCAGAAATCGCGGTAGGCGCGAGCTTCTGCGGCCCCGGCAAAATCACCGATGGCATCGGCAGAGCGGCCGACATCGGCAAACAGATCCAGCCTGCCGCCGCCTTGCCAGGCGTGCCGGGCCAGCGTTTCAGCCGGGATCAGGCCAAGGTGGTCTTCAAGCCGCTGCCCCGCATCGCCAAACAGGCCATCGAAAATCCAGCGCATGGTGAACACGGTGGGCCCGGCATCAATGGCCAACCCGCCGCTTTCCACCCGGCGCATCTTGCCGCCCACGCTGGCGGCGCGCTCGACGACAGTGACATCAAGCCCGGCGCGGGCCAGATCGGCAGCGGCGGAAAGCCCGCCCATGCCGGCGCCGACGACAACGACCTTGCGCGCGGGCACGTTAGTCCGAAGCCGAGGCGCGGCGCGTACGCAGCACTTGCGGGATCAGGCTGATTCCAGCCTTCTGGTCAATACGAATGCGGTGGTAGATCAGAATGATGAGGCCCGTGACCAGCGGCACCGACCACATCACTGGATTGAGCGCAAGCGCCGGAAACAGCCGCACCGAGCCGAACGCCAGAAACGCAGTGTAGACCGAAATGCCCGCCCCCACGAGCGCCTTCACATGTTCCTTGAGCCACATCACCGGCGAGGGATTGCGCGCATAGAGGAACACGAGATTGGTAATGCCGGTGGCCATGCCGACCACGGAAATGAGCATCATCAAGGGCTGGCCGATGCGCGCGCCATCCCATGCGCAGACCACGGCGGCGATCATCACCGCAAACTGCAACGCGACATTGAGCGGCGTGCGATTGGCCGCAACGTTGCGCCGGTTCTGCACGCAGAGCCAGCCATACCAGGCCAGATTGAGCGTGAGGATGGCATTGTGGAGCATCATCACGCCGAAGATGCCGCGCACGAAATCAGCATCGAACTGCCCTGCCAGATGCGGATGAACCGTCATCGGATCCAGCAGGGTCAGCAGGCTCATCGCCAGGGCAAGGCAGCCGGTGATAAGGATCGCCTTGGTGAACACGCGGCCCCACTTGCGGTGATTCACATCGCCCTTGCGGCCCACGACAGGCACCCAGAAGGCAATGGCGCCAACAGCGCCCGCCGCGATGTGGGCTGCAATCAGGCAGCGGAACAGCAGCAGTTCCATCGCATCCCCCGTTGATCTTGCGCCGGTTTATCCACCGCAGACTATTCCACTGGACACGGCCCGTGTAAACATAAGATGACACCAGTACGCCAAACGGGATGCTTCCTTGAACCAAGTTGCCGCCTATCGTCCGCCCCGTCCCAGTTCGCTCGGCGCGATCACCGCGCTGCTGCGCGTGGCGCTGCGCGGCGATGGCGATCTGCTCAGCCTGCTGCCAGCCAGCGCATACCGCTGCGATGTCGGGCCGCTGGGCTATTCACGGCGCTCGAACCTGATCGTGAACCATCCCGATCAGGTGCG
>JAIXYF010000293.1 GCA_027490345.1 Novosphingobium sp. | reverse complement strand
GAGCCGCGCGGATCGCTCAAGGAAGCGACCAAGCGAGATTTGGGGGGTGCAGCCAGCCCGCTGGGCGACTGCATCGATTGCAAACAGTGCGTGGCGGTTTGCCCCACGGGCATCGACATTCGCGAAGGAGCGCAGATCGGCTGCATCACGTGCGCGCCGTGCGTGGATGCCTGCGACAAGGCAATGGCCTCGGTGGGCCGTCCGCGCGGGCTGATCGATTATTGCACGCTGATTGATGCCGAGCGGGAGATCAAGGGCGAGGCGGCGCGTCCGGCGCTGGGGGTGCTGCTGCGCCCGCGCATCCTTGCCTATTTCGCGGTGTGGGGCGGGATCGGCCTGGCGCTGCTGTTCATGCTCGGCGCGCGCGAGCGGCTGACGCTTCCGGTGGCGCGCGAACGCAATCCCGAATTCGTGCAGCTTTCGGACGGCGCAGTGCGCAATGCCTTCACGCTGGCGCTGCGCAACATGCAGGACCGCCCGCGCACCTTGCGCATTGCCGCGCAAGGGCTGCCCGGCGCGGTGCTCTACACCGACGAGATGGCGCCCGATGCTGCGCGGGCCACCATCGAAGTGGCGGTTCCGGCAGACAGCACGGCCAAAGTGCGGCTTTATGCCGTTGTGCCCGCAGACAAGGCGCGGCCGCAGGACTTTGCGCTGATCGCCATGCCGCTGGACGGCGATGGTCAAGCCCCGCGCCGCGAGACTCATTTCGCCGCGCCCGGCGGCGAGCAGGATGAAGAGGAGCACGACTGATGGCACGGGTTCACAAGCGCGCGGACCGGCCCTTTACCGGACGGCACATGGCGCTGGTCATGGCGGGCTTCTTTGGCGTGGTGGTCGGCGTGAATCTGCTGCTTGCCAATCTCGCGGTGGCTACTTTCAGCGGGAAGCTGGTGGAAAACTCCTATGTCGCCAGCCAGGGCTTCAACCGCCTGCTGGGCGCGGCGGCGGCTGACAAGGCGCTTGGCTGGCATATGGCCGTGGGCCGCGGCCAGCCCGGCACGGTGCGCCTGCACCTGAACGATGCCAGCGCCCGGCCGCTGACCGGCGCGGCGGTGCGGGGGCGGGCAGACCATCCGGTGGGGGCAAAGGCCTCCGTGGCGCTGACCCCGCGCGAGGTGGCGCCGGGAATTTATGAAGCAGCTCTGCCGGCGGGCCGCTGGCACGTGGCGATCGAGGTGCGCGCATCGGGCCATGTGTGGCACAGCGCTGGAGACGCGCTGTGAACGCCGCGGCGGCACGGCTTTCGCCTGAAATCAGCCGCAGCGTGCTGGCGGTGCCGGGGATGCACTGCGCAGGCTGCATGGGCAAAGTGGAACGCGCGCTGGGCGCCGTACCCGGCGTCGCCTCGGCGCGGGCGAACCTGACCGCGCGGACCATCGCGGTCGATCATACGCTGCAGGCGGAAATCCCCGATTTGATCGCGGCGCTGGCGGGTGCGGGCTTTGCTGCGCAGCCGCGCGAGGATGTGATCGAGCCGCCATCGGCCTCGCGCGAATTGCTCGCGCCGCTGGCGGTGGCGGCGTTTGCCTGCATGAACGTGATGCTGCTTTCGGTCAGCGTGTGGTCTGGCGCGGATGGCAGCACGCGCGATCTGTTTCACTGGCTTTCGGCGCTGATCGGGGTGCCCGCGATCCTTTATGCCGGGCAGCCGTTCTTCCGCTCGGCGCTCGGCGCGCTGAAGCGTGGGCGCACCAACATGGACTTGCCGATCTCCATCGGCGTGACGCTGGCGACGGGGCTTTCCTGCTTTGAGACGGTGACGGGCGGCGCGGAGGCGTGGTTTGATGGCACGCTGATGCTGCTGCTGTTCCTGCTGGCAGGCCGCGCGCTTGATGCGATGATGCGTGACCGCGCGCGCGCCGGCGTGGCGGCGCTGCTGCGGCAGGCGGCCAGCGGCGCGATGGTGGTGGGCGCAGACGGCGCGCTGCAGTGGACGGCGGCGGCCATGCTGGCGCCGGGAATGCTGATGCGCGTGGGCGTGGGCGAGCGGCTGGCGGCGGATGGCGAGATCGCCAGCGGAACGGGACGGTTCGATCAATCGCTATTGACGGGCGAAACCGCGCCAGTGCCTGCGGGGCCGGGGCAGCGCGTGCTGGCGGGCATGCTCAATCTCGATGGGCCAGTCGATGTGCTGGTGACCGCAGCGGGGCAGGGCACCGCGCTGGCGGAAATCGCGCAGGCAATGGAAGCGGCGGGGCAGGGGCGCAGCGCCTTCGTGCGTATCGCCGACCGCGCCTCGCGGCTCTATGCGCCTGCCGTGCACACGCTGGCGGCGCTGAGCTTTGCCGGGTGGCTGATTGCGGGTGCTTCGTTTCATCAGGCGCTGGTGGTGGGGATCGCGGTGCTGATCATCACGTGCCCCTGCGCGCTGGGGCTGGCGGTGCCAGTGGCGCAAGTGGTGGCGGCGGGCGCACTGTTGAAGCAAGGCGTGATGGTCAAGGATGGCTCTGCCATCGAGCGGCTGGCGCGGGTGGACCGGGTGCTGCTGGACAAGACCGGCACGCTGACCATGGGGCGTCCGGTGCCCGATGCCGCCGCGCTGGATGCGTTTTCGGCCGAGGAAGCCTCGGTCGCGCTCGCGCTGGCGAGCCACAGCCGCCATCCGCTTTCGCAGGCGTTGGCGCTGGCCTTGGCTGCGCGCGGCGTGCGGGCGGCGAGCATTGAGCACGTGCGCGAGACGGCGGGGCGCGGGGTTTCCGGCACCTGGTGCGGCCTTGCGGTTTCGCTCGGGCGGCCATCGCAGAGCGGCGGCACGGCAGCAGCGCTGACGATGGGCGCAGGGCCGGTGCGGGTAATCGGCTTTGCTGATCGGCTGCGGCCTGATGCGCGCGCGGCATTGGCTGAACTGGGCGCGCTGGGCATCGATGCTTCGATCCTTTCGGGCGATACGGCGCAAGCGGTGGCTGTGACGGCGCGCGAAACGGGGCTGATGGGCCAAGCGGCGGCGCTGCCGACGGACAAGCTTGATGCGATCCGGCGGCTGCAGCGCGCGGGCAAGCGCGTGCTGATGGTGGGCGACGGGATCAACGATGGCCCCGCGCTGGCGGCGGCGGACGCTTCCATCGCGCCGGGCAGCGCAAGCGATGTGGGGCGGCAGGCGGCGGACTTCGTGTTCACCGGGGATTCGCTGCTGGCCCTGCCGCGCGCGGTGCGCGCAGCGCGGGCCACGATGCGCGTGGTGCGGGAAAACTTCGCTGCCGCGATCCTCTATAACGCGCTGGCGGTGCCGCTGGCGATGGCGGGGATGATCACCCCGCTGATGGCCGCGATTGCCATGGCGACATCCTCGCTGATCGTGGTGGGCAATTCGCTGCGGCTGACCGGAGCCGCGAAATGACCTCGATCCTGATCCTGATCCCGATTGCGCTGGGCATGGGCCTGGCCGGGCTGGCCGCGTTTTTCTGGGCGCTGCGCGGCGGGCAGTTCAGCGACCTTGATGGCGCAGCGGCGCGCATCCTCATCGATGAGGATGAGCCCCTATGAAGCATACGACGTTGAAGCGTGCATTCGCCCTGCTCAGCGCGCTGGCCGTGCTGCAACTGGCGGCCCCGGCGCAGGCGGCCACTCATCTAGTAATGATCGCGCTTTGCGGCGGCGGCGCGCCGATCCGGTTGCCAACAAAAAATCACGAACCGGACAGTCAAAGTTGCAAGATTTGCCATAGCGCAATGCGGGGCCGCTTTGCGGATGGCAATTGCTGCGGGGATAACGAAGACGAAGAGGATTCCGGGCCATGAGCGAAATGATCAAAACCGAGCTGGCCAAAGCCGAGCAATTTGCCGACTGGACCTATCATCCCGAGCTGCTGGCGCGCCCTGTGCCGCGCTATACCAGCTATCCCACGGCAGCGGAGTTTATCGAGGAAAGCTTCGAGGCGCGCCAGCGCACGGCGCTGGAGCGGCTGAGTGGGCCGGTTTCGATCTATCTCCACATCCCCTATTGCGAGGAAATCTGCTGGTATTGCGGGTGCAATACGGGCGCTGCCAACAAGCGCCACCGGCTGACTGCCTATCTGGAGGCGCTGCACCGCGAAATCGCGCTCGTGGCAGAGTTGCTCGATCCTTCGGTGCGGATCGAACACATCGCGTTTGGCGGGGGCAGCCCCAATGCCGTGCCGCCCACCGAATTCGTGCGGCTGATCGATGCGCTGGTGCTGGCCTTCCGCTTTGTGCGGCCCGCGCTTTCGGTGGAGCTTGATCCGCGCACGCTGACGCGCGATTGGCTGACCGCGATCCGTGGCATCGGCGTGACGCGCGTGAGCCTTGGCGTGCAGACGTTGAACCCGGCGGTGCAGGCGGCCATCGGGCGGGTCCAGCCGATCGAAATGATCGAGCGCGCGGTCGAAGGGCTGCGCGCGGCCAAAGTCGGCTCGATCAATTTCGACCTGATGTATGGTCTGCCGCACCAGACTGATGACGTGCTGGCCGAAACGCTGGCGCAGACGGCGGCGATGGCGCCCGAACGGATTGCACTGTTCGGCTATGCCCACGTGCCGTACCTGATCCCGCGACAGCGCCGGATCGATGGGTCTGACCTGCCGGATCAGCGCGGGCGCTTTCGCATGGCGGCGCGTGGCGCGCGGCAGCTGGTGGATGCGGGCTATCAGGCGGTCGGCTTCGATCACTTCGCGCTGCCCGGTGATAGCCTGCTGCAGGCCGTTGCCACCGGCACGCTGCGGCGCAATTTTCAGGGCTTCACCAGCGATCCTTCGCCGGTGCTGATCGGGCTGGGTGCTTCGGCCATCAGCGAATTGCCGGGCGTGATGGTGCAGAACGAGAAGAACCCCGGCCGATATCGGATGCTGATCGGCGCGGACCAGCTCGCCGGGCGCAAGGGGCTGGAAACGAACGCCGAGGATGCCCGGCGCGCTGCGGTGATCGAGGCGCTGCTGTGCAAGGGTGCGGCGTGGATCGATCCCGATCTGCTTAACGCGGCGCACGGGCGGCTGGAACCGTTTGCGGCAGCGGGGCTGATTACTTGCGAGCGCGGCTGGCTGCGGCTGGAGCCGGGCGCTGTGCCTTATGCGCGGGCGATTGCCGCGGTGTTCGATGCCTATCGCACCGAGGAGCGCAGCTTCAGTTCGGCGATCTGAGGCGGGGCCAGCGCGCTGGTGATGCGCACTGGCGAACAAGAATAGCTATGCGGATGGCGATTGAAGGCTGCATGGCGGCCCCGTGCGCGGTAGGTCTGGGAGCCATCCAACCAGCGACGCGAGTTCCCATGAAGCCTATCGAATCCATCATGCGCGATAGCCCGGTCATCCCGGTGCTGGTGATCGAGGACGTGGCCCACGCCGTGCCCGTGGCACGCGCGCTGGTGGCAGGGGGCCTGCGCGTGCTCGAAGTCACGCTGCGCACGCCCGCGGCGCTCGATGTGATCCGCGCGATGCGCAGCGTGGAAGGCGCGATTGTCGGCGCCGGCACGGTGACCGATCCGGCCACGCTCAAGGCTTCGATCGATGCGGGCGCGGAATTCATTGTCTCGCCGGGGCTGACCGAGCGGCTGGGCGCGGCGGCGGTATCTTCGGGCATTCCGTTCCTGCCGGGCGTGGCCAGTGCGGGCGATATCATGCGCGGGCTGGATCTGGGCCTCACGCATTTCAAGTTTTTCCCGGCTGCCACCTCTGGCGGGTTGCCCGCGCTCAAGGCGCTTGCCGGGCCGTTCCATCAGTGCCAGTTTTGCCCGACAGGCGGGATCACGCTGGATAGCGCGCCGGAATGGCTGGGCTTTGGGCCTGTGCTATGCGTCGGCGGCTCGTGGGTGGTAAATAAGGGCACGCCCGATAGCGCGGCCATCGAAGCGGCAGCGCGCGCAGCGGCGGCGTTGCGGCAATAGTGCGGCGCAAGGCGGGGAAGGCCAGGCCCATGGCGGACAGCAATTTCGGTGTCGATGGACTGAGAGACCGCCTGCAGCAGCTGCACGCGCAGACTGCCGAGACCCCGCTTTTCAATCCGGTGTTCCAGTTGAGCCACGATCTTTCGCGCCAGCTGGAAAGCGGCGCGTTGGACCTTGGCGCGATGGAAGCGCTGGTCGCCGCGCTGGAGTGCGAGGGGCTGCAGGCGCGCGCCTCGCGGCTGCGCGGGCTGATCGCGCCGACCGATGCGGACGAGAACCTTGGCCGGATCGCGGCGCTGCTGAACGAAGAAGACGGCCTGTCCGAGTTTCGCCGCCGATGGGAGCGGCCGCTGCTCCACGCCGTGTTCACCGCGCACCCGACCTTCCTGCTCAGCCCCGTCGAATCCGATGCCGTGGCGGCGGCCGCGCTGGCGGATGATCCGCTGGCGGCAACCGTGTGCCAGATGCCGGGCGAAGCGCCCAAGGTGACGCTGGATCACGAACACGCCGAAGCGCTGGCCGCCATTGAGCGCGCGGGCGCGGCGCGTGATCGGATCAACGCGTCGCTGCTGGCGCACGCACGAACGCGCTGGCCGGGGCGCTGGCTCGATTTCAAGCCGCTGCCGTTCCGCTTCGCGAGCTGGGTCGGCTATGACATGGACGGGCGGACCGACATTTCGTGGTCCACTTCGATTGCCTATCGCCTGATGGAAAAGGCACGGCGGCTGGAAAGCTACGGCGCGCAGCTTGCGGCCGTGCGGCCCGATCACGCGCTGATCGCCGCCTTGCGCGGCGCGGCGGCTCATGCGGCAGATATGGCGGCGCGCTTCACCGGGCTGGGCGCGGAGCCTGAAGCGCTGGCGGGGGCCGCCAATGCGCTGACAGCCGAGCATCCGGACAAGCTGCTCTCGCTGAGCGGCGTGATCGCGGCGCTGGAAGCCGAAGCCAAAGCGGCGGACGGCGATGCCGCGATTGCGCTTGCCGTGCTGGCATGTGCCATGCGCGCCGATGGGCTGGGCATGGGCTGGGTGCATTTCCGGGTGAATGCCTCGCAGCTGCTCAATGCGCTGCGGCGGCGGATCGATCCCGAAGGCACGATGGATCTGGCCAGCAAGAGCGCGCTTTCCAAGCTTCGCGAGCTGCTGGCCGAAGTGAAGCCGCTGCGCGCCAATTTCGCCGCGCTCGCCATCGAAACCTCCACTGCGATGCGCCAGTTCCTCGTGATGGCGCAGATCCTGCACCACATCGACGCCGATGCGCCGATCCGGATGCTGATCGCCGAATGCGAACAGCCGCAGACGGTGCTGGCAGCGCTTTATTTTGCGCGGCTGCTGGGGATCGACGACAAAGTCGATGTGTCCCCGCTGTT
>JAIXYF010000270.1 GCA_027490345.1 Novosphingobium sp. | reverse complement strand
TGGAAGCCCGAGAATGACCGGGATTTCACCGGTCTGCCGATCGTCTCGCTCTCGCAGAACCCATCGCGGCAGAACCAGTACACGCAGGAATTCCGCTATGCCTACACGGGGGGCACGTTCGATTTCGTGCTGGGCGCCTTCGCCTTCGATCAGCGGATCGATACGCAAGGCACCGAGGCGCAGGGCCCGGCTGCGAGCCGCTGGAACATTGCCCCGAACAATCCGCTCTCGCTCGATCCGACGGTGCTGGACGGGCTGACCGCGCGCAACAGCCAGTTCCTAGAAAGCACCAGCCTGGCGCTGTTTGGGCAGGTGAGCTGGAAGGTTTCGGATGCGTTCACGATCCAGCCCGGCGCAAGGGTCAATTACGACCGGAAGAAGGGCTTTTATCGGCGCCGCGTCTTCACTGGAGCCGGGGCCGAACTGCTGGGCACCGAGACGGATGCGCGCAGCCGTGCGCAGCTCGGGGTGTTCCAGCCGCAAGTCAGCGCGCCTGAGGATACCGACTGGAATCTGACCTACGATCTGACACTGAGCTACGAGCTGGCGCCCGATGTGCTAGTCTATGGCACCTATGCCAAAAGCTTCAAGACTATCGGGATCAACCAGAACGGCCTGCCGACCGATGCGAATGGACAGCCGATTGCGGCGACGGGCACGATCCGGCCCGAGAAGGTCGACCACTTCGAAGTGGGGCTCAAGTCGCAGTTCTGGAACCGCCGCGCGACGCTCAACCTCGCTGCTTTCCGCACGGACATTCGCGACTATCAGGCCACGGTGAACAACGGCCAGTTCGGGGTGCTACGCGGGTTTCTTGCCAATGCGGGGATGGTGCGTTCGCAAGGGATCGAGGCGGATTTCTCGGTCCGCCCGAGCGAGCGCTTCACCGCTTATGTCAGCGGCGCATACAACGACGCGAAATACGTGCGCTTCACCGATGCGCCTTGCCCCCCGGAACTGGCGGGCGGCACCATCGCAGTCCCCGGCCAGACCCCTTCGGCCCCCGGCACGCCCGGCGGGATCAGCCCGGCCAATTGCGACATTTCCGGCCAGCGTTTGCCGGGCGTGTCGAAGTGGGCGTCGTCCTTCGGCGCAGAGGGCAATTTGCCGGCCACCCTGTTTGCCAAGGCGGGGGAGGTCTATCTCGGCTATGACGGCACATACCGGTCGGGATTCTCCTCAAACCCCTCGCTCTCGGCCTATACCCATGTGGACGGCTATCACTTGTCCAATTTCCGCCTTGGTTTCCGTTCGGCCGATGGGCTGAACCTGTTTGCCTGGGTCCGCAATGCCTTTGACGAGAACTACCTCGAACAGCTCTTCGTTGGCCCCGGCAACACTGGGCTGATCGCTGGTCTGCCCGGCGACCCGCGTACCTGGGGCGCAACCGCCTCCATCACCTTCTAGACCCTGCAAACCCGCAGAGAGGACCGCCTCATGCCTGATATCACCTCGCTCCTGATGGCCATCGCGCCGTTCATCGCCATCGGCATGGCCGCGCAAATGATCGACGGTGCGCTTGGCATGGCCTTCGGGGTCATCACCCAGACCTTGCTGGTGAGCGCATTGGGCGTGCCACCTGCCACGGCATCGGCCAGCGTGCATCTCGTCGAACTGTTCACCACCGGGGCATCGGGGGCGAGCCACATCTGGCATCGCAATGTCGATTGGGGGCTGTTCTGGCGGCTGACCCCCTTCGGCGTGCTGGGCGGCGTGAGCGGTGCCTATTTCCTGTCCAGCATCGATGCTTCGGCGGCGCGGCCCTTCGTCATGCTCTATCTGACCGGCATCGGGTTCTACCTCCTGTGGCGGGCGATCCGCATGTCCACGCCGCGCTTCGAGGATCCGCGCTATACCCGTCCGCTGGCGGCGGCGGGAGGTTTCCTTGATGCCGCAGGCGGGGGCGGGTGGGGGCCAGTGGTGACCTCCAACCTGCTGATTCAGGGCGGCGATCCGCGCAAGATCATCGGCACGGTCAATTCGGCGGAGTTCCTGCTCACCTTGTCCATCTCGGTCGCCTTCATCGCCACGCTCGGCTTTGCGGCCTTTACGGTCATTACCGTGGGCCTCATCATCGGCGGGGTCATCGCCGCGCCCTTCGGAGCGATCCTGGCGAGCCGCGTCCAGCCACGAGCGCTGCTGCTGGCCGTGGCGGTGGTGCTGATCCTGACCAGCAGCTACAGCATCTACAAGGCATGGCCGATCCTCTGAAGGACCGGCGCAGGCAGGCACCCCCTCAATGTGCCTCCCTGCGCCCATCCCATCGGCAGCCATACAAAAAAATGTCTGTGTGATGTTGTATCATTCCCTCAAGCGCGTATATGCGTCTTGTGTCTGGTTTGCCCCGCCATCGCTGCAACGCCAGCGCAGGCAGGGCGGGGCCGGGTTATCATGAGGGATTGATGATGAAGTTCTCAAGCGTGCTTGCAAGCGGGACGGCCTGGGCGGCGCTGGTGCTGGCGGTGCCGGCTGTTGCGGCTGATGATGGCGCTGCAGGTGGCGGCGAGCAGGATGCTTCGCACCGCCAGCCTTCTACGGAAATCATTGTGACGGCGCCTTATGATCGCAACCGCGATACGGTGGTTCAGGCGGTGACGGTGCTGCAGGGCGATGCGCTGCAATTGCAGCAGCGTTCGACCATTGGTGAAACGCTGGCGCGCCAGCCGGGCGTTTCCGCGAGCTTCTTTGGCCCCAATGCCTCGCGCCCGATCCTGCGCGGGCTTGATGCCGAACGGGTGCGCGTGCTGACGGACGGCATCGGCAGCTTCGACGTGTCCAACACCTCGGTTGATCATGCCGTGGCGATCAATCCGCTGCTGGCAGACCGCATCGAGATCGTGCGCGGCCCGGCGGCGCTGCTCTATGGCTCGGGCGCGATTGGCGGCGTGGTCAATATGCGCGATCTGCGCATTCCGCGCGATGTTCCCGAAGGTGGGCCGCATGTCGATGCCGTCTCGGGCTATGCGTCGGCGGCGAAGGAACGCAATGTCGGCGCCTCGGTCAACGTGCCGCTGGGCGGCGGCTTTGTGGCGCACGGCGATGGCAGCTTCTTCCGCTCGTCCGATTATCGCAGCGGCGGCTTCGTGTTCAGCAAGCCCTTTCGCGAAGAGGCGGCGGAACAGGGCGGCGAAGTGGCCGAGGATGCCGCCGCACGCGGCCGGGTGGCCAACACTGCGGCGCGCACCTGGGATGTGGCCGGCGGGCTTGGCTGGATCGGCGCGGATGGCGCCAGCTTCGGCTTTGCGGTGAGCCATCTGCGCAATCGCTACGGCATCCCCAATGGCCTCGATCTGGCGCATCATGACGAGCATGAGGAAGAGCATGACGAGGATCATGCCGAAGCGCTGGCAGCCGCAGCAGAGGACGATCACGGCGACGGGCACGGCGACGAGCACGGGCACGAGGAAGGCCACGGCCACGAGGACATCACGCTGAGCATGCGCCAGACCCGCGTGGACATGCGCGGCAGCGTGCCGCTGGGCGGCGCGTTTAAGGAACTGAAAGTGCGCGGCGGCTGGGCGAATTACCGCCATGACGAGCTGGAATCGAACGGCGCCATCGGCACCAGCTTCTTCAACCGCAGCTGGGAAGCGCGCGCCGAACTGGTGCAGGCGCAGCGCGGCGGCTGGCAGGGCGCTACCGGCGTGCAGATGTTCAGCCGCAATTTCCGCGCCGTGGGCGAGGAAGCCTATATCCCTGAAAACGAGACGCGGCAGTTTGGCGTGTTCACGCTGCAGGAACTGGATCTGGGCTATGCCCGGCTTGAAGCATCGGGCCGGTTCGAACACAGCACGGTGCGATCCGATGCGATCGGCGCGCGGCGCACGTTCAACGCGGTGTCGGTTTCCGCTGGTGCTTCGGTGCCGCTGGGCGATGGCTGGCGGCTGGCGCTTAGCTTAGCGCGGGCAGAGCGCGCGCCTTCGGCCGAGGAGCTGTTTGCCAATGGTGCGCACGCAGCCACGCGCGCCTTTGAAATCGGCAATCCGAATTTCCGCAAGGAACGCCAGCTTGGGCTGGAAGGCGTGCTGCGCGGGCGCGGCAAGGGCTGGCGGGTGGAAGCCTCTGCCTTCGTGAACCGGTTCGACAATTTCATCGCGCTCGATCCTACGGGCACGGAGCAGGATGAACTGCCGGTATTCCGCTATGTTCAGGCTGATGCGAGCTTTTACGGTTTCGAGCTTTCGGGCGCGGTCACGCTGGCTGAAGTGGGGCAGACCCGAATCGAGGCAACGGCCATGGCGGATTATACCCGCGCCAAGATGCTGGGTGGGGGCGGCGCCGTGCCGCGCATTCCGCCGCTGCGCCTTCTGGGCGGGATCGAGGCATCGGGCGGCGCAGTGGGCGGACGCGTGGAAGTGGAACATGTCGCAGCCCAGCGCCGGGTGGCCGCGCTGGAAACCACCACGCCGGGCTGGACCATGATCAATGCCAGCATTTCGTGGAAGCCGTTTGGCGTGGACGCGCCAACCACGCTGCTGCTGCAGGCCAACAACATCTTCGATGTCGAGGCGCGGCGGCACACCAGCTTCCTCAAGGACGTGGCACCGCTGCCGGGCCGGGACATCCGCATCAGCGCGCGCATCGCCTTTTGATAGCTGCGGCGGGGCGGGGGAGTACCGCTTGCCCCGCCCGCGCCGGATATCAGGCCTTCGCGCCCTTGATCAGGTGCAGCGCCCCGGCGATCACCGCGCCAAGCGCAAGGCCGATCACGCCGCAGATCACCACGTCTGCCAGCCACGCCGCGAAGCCGCGGTGCAGGCCCAGCCATTCGGCCGGGTGTGCGCCCAGGCTGTGGACGATGATCTGTCCGCCGACCCACAGCATCGCCGCCGTGCCGATCAGCGCCAGCGCGGAGAGGACTTTGGGCATGGCTTGCACCAGCGTGCGCCCGGCAGCCTGCGCGGCGCCCGATTTGCGCCGGGCGAGGTTCAGGCCGATGTCATCCATCTTCACGATCAGGCCGACAGCGCCATAGACCGCCGCTGTGATGGCCAGCGCGACCACCACCAGCGCTGCCGTGCGCATGGCAAAGCCTTCTGCCGCGACTTCATTGAGCGCGATGACCATGATTTCGCCCGAGAGGATGAAATCGGTGCGGATGGCGCCCTTGATCATGGTTTCCTCATGATCGGGATCGACCAGCACCTCGGCCTCTGCGGCAAGGTCTTCCTTGTGGGTAGCTGCGTGGATCACCTTTTCCGCGCCTTCGAAGCACAGGAACGCGCCGCCTGCCATCAGGATTGGCGTGATCGCCATGGGCAGCAGCACCGACAGCGCGAGGATGACCGGGGTGATGACCACCAGCTTGTTGAACAGTGAACCGCGCGCGATGCGCCAGATGATCGGCAGTTCGCGGTCGGGCGTGAAGCCGGTCACGTAGCGCGGGGTGACAGCGGCATCATCGACCACCACGCCCGCAGACTTGATCCCCGCCTTGCCCGCCGCAGCGCCGATATCATCGAGCGAGGCGGCGGCCAGCTTGGCGATGGTGGCGATATCATCGAGAAGAGCAGCTAGGCCGCCGGGCATGGGAACTCCTGCAAGTGTTTCTCGCGCAGGGTTAGCGGGTGCCGGGTGGTCAGGGCAAGGATAGTGTGGGGCCGCGCTCAGTCTGCCCAGTAAAGCCGCATCGGGTTGTCGACTAGGAGCCCCTGTTGCAATGCCTCGCTCGGCGCGATGCGGGGGATCATGTCGACGAGGTGGCCGTCGTTGGGGATCTCGGTGTCCATGTTGGGGTGCGGCCAATCGGTGCCCCAGAGGCAGCGGTCCGGGTAATCGGCTACGAGCGGGGCGACGGCGTGGGCGAAGGCATCCCACGGATCGCCCGCACCGCCTTCCTTGATCGCATCGAGCCGATCAGGGCAGGTGGCCTTGAACCACACGTCGTCGCGGCTGTTCAGGAACGCGCGAAAGGCTTTCATGTCTGCGCCGTCCGGCCCTTGGCGCACATCGAGGCGGCCCATGTGGTCTATCACGAGGGGGACGGGGATGGCGTCCATGAACGGGCGAAGCTCTTCCAGAATATCCGCTTCGAAATAAATCACCACGTGCCAGCCCCGGGGCAAGCGGCGGGCGACCTCGAGGAACTTGTCCTTCGGCGCATCATCCACCAGCCGCTTGAGGAAATTGAAGCGGATGCCGCGTATGCCGCCTTCGTGGAGCGCGTGAAGTTCGGCTTCGGAAATGTCCGGATCGACGACGGCAACGCCGCGTGCTTTTCCGTTGCTCTGTGCGATGGCGTGAAGCGTGGCGGCGTTGTCGGTGCCGTGGCAGCTGGCCTGCACGATCACGTTTTTGTCAAAGCCGAGGTGATCACGCAGGGCGAACAGCATTTCCGGCCCGGCGTCTTCGGGCAGATACTTGGCCTTTGCGCTGAACGGGAACTGCGCCATCGGACCAAACACGTGACAATGCGCGTCGACCGCGCCGGGGGGCGGAGTGTAGCGCGGCTTTGATGGCGCGGCGTGCCAGCTGGTGATGCGATCAGCCATAAACAATTCCATCCATCAGTTTGCGGGCCGTGCGCAGCAGGGCGGCGGTGCGCACCGCGCCGGTTTCATCGGTTTCGAGGACGCAGCTCATTTCGCCGGTGGGGTGCTCCACCGAGAGGAGCTTGCGCGCGCCTTCGGGGATTGCGGCCACTTCCGCCGCCGGAGAGCCGGGGATCAGGCAGGCAGTGGCGACACTTACCGCGCCCAAGACGCCGATCGTGGCATGGGCGCGGTGAGGGATGAAGCTTCGCACGGTGACGGCGCCGCCCTGGCGGGGCGGGGCGACGAGCATCATCTTGGGGACGGATTTGGCAGTGACATCGCCGAGGTTCATCATCGGGCCGACGATCAGGCGGATGGTTTCGATCCTCGCCTTGAGGTCGGTCGCGGCATCCAGCCAGTCGCGATCTTCATAGCCGGTGATCCCGACGTCCTCAGCCTTCATCACCACGCAGGGCATGCCGTTGTCGATCAGCGTCACGCGCACCCCGCTCACCACATCGACCGCGTTGCCGGTGGGGAGCAGCGCACCGCACGACGATCCGGCCGTATCGCGAAATTCCAGCGGGACCGGAGCGTGGGAGCCGGGGACGCCGTCGATCTTCGCATCGCCTTGGTACGTCACCGTGCCGCCGGGCGTGCAGACTGTGGCAACGGCGACTTGGCCGGTGTTTTCCATATAGATCGCAACGCGGGTTTCATCGCCAGTGGCCGAAACGAGGCCGCGTTCGATGGCAAAGGGGCCGACGCCTGCAAGGATGTTGCCGCAGTTCTGTGCGTCCGTCACGATGGCCTGATCGACGAAGACCTGCAGGAACAGGTAATCGACATCGATCCCTGCGCGGGTGGATTTCGAGACCACGGCGACCTTGCTGGTGAGCGGGTCTGCGCCGCCCATGCCATCGATCTGGACGGGGTCGGGGCTGCCCATCATCGCGAGAAGAAAGGCATCGCGCGCGGCGATATCTGCGGGCAAGTCGTCCTTCAGGAAGTAGCCGCCCTTGGATGTGCCGCCGCGCATCCACATACATTTTTTGCCACCGGGTATGCCTGCATCAGACATACTTGAGGCCTTCCTTTTCGAGCCGTTCGCGCATCTTGTACATGTCGAGGCCGAGGACGCCTGCCGCCAGCTTCTCGCGCTTTTCGCCTTCGTTGGCCTCGCGCGCCTGCGCGGCTTTCAGCACCGCTTCGGCATTGGCGCGGGGGACCACGCAGACGCCGTCATCGTCCGCGACGAGGACATCGCCGGGGGTCACGAACTGGTTGGCGCAGACGACGGGGACGTTGACCGAGCCGAGCGTGTTTTTCACCGTGCCTTGCGCGTAGATCGCCTTGGACCAGACGGGGAACTGCATTTCCGTGAGGTCGCGCACATCGCGTACGCCCGCGTCGATCACAAGGCCGCGGCAGCCGCGCGCGATGGCCGAGGTGGCGAGCAAGTCGCCGAAATAGCCATCTTCGCAAGGGCTGGTGGGGGCGAGCAGCATGATATCACCGGCCTGAAGCTGTTCGATGGCGACATGGATCATCCAGTTGTCGCCCGGAGGCGCACTGATCGTGACCGCGCTGCCCGCAATGCGCGCGCCGCGATAGATCGGGCGCATATAGCTGGCGAGAAGGCCGGTTCGCCCTTGCGCTTCGTGGACCGTGGCGACCCCGCATGCGGCGAGGCCATCGATCACCGCCGGATCGGCGCGTTCGATGTGCTGGACGACGATACCGGACATGGCCTTGGCTCCTGTTTCAATTCGCGGCTTGTTCCTTCGGCCTCGCGCGGGCGGGGTGCCAATGCAATGTTTGGCGCGGGGCATAAGGAAATGCTAAGCAAGC
This sequence comes from Novosphingobium sp., assembly GCA_027490345.1. Classification (GTDB taxonomy): domain Bacteria; phylum Pseudomonadota; class Alphaproteobacteria; order Sphingomonadales; family Sphingomonadaceae; genus Novosphingobium. The sequence continues at coordinate 4,052 of JAIXYF010000270.1, read as the reverse complement.
AGGATGCCTGAACCTGCTTACAATATCCGCCACTATGCCGCATTTGCCGCGACGGTGCGGCATGGCAGCGTGACGCGCGCGGCGCGCAGTGTGAACCTCACGCAGCCAGCGCTCACGCAGGCCATCGCCCGGCTGGAGGCGGAGCTGGGCTGCGCGCTGTTTGAACGCGGGGCGAGCGGGATGACGCCGACCGAACCGGCGCGCTTGCTGGCACCGCGCGCCGAGGCGGCGATTGCGCATGTGGGCAGTCCGCGCGTGACAGGGACGCAAGTGCGCGCGTTTCTGGCGCTGGCGCGCAGTGGTTCTTATGCGGGCGCGGCAGAGGCCACGGGGCTTTCGGCGGCATCGCTGCACCGCGCTGTGGCCGATCTGGCGGTGGCGCTGGGCACGCGGTTGGTGGACAAGCGCGGCCGCTCCATCCTGCTGACCCCGCAGGGCGAGCGACGTGCGCGCGGGTTCGGTCTGGCCATGGCAGAGCTGCGTAGCGGCCTGGCCGAAGTGGCGGCGTGGCAGGGCAAGGCGGCTGGGCGCATTGTGGTGGGGGCCATGCCGCTCTCCCGCGCGCGCTGGCTGCCCGAGACGATCCTGCGCTTTCATGGCCTCCATCCGGGGGTGGGAATTGCAGTGGTGGAGGGAAGCCACGCGGAACTGGCCGGACCGCTGCGCGATGGCGAGATCGATCTGATGCTGGGCGCGCTGCGCGAGGCGGCCTTGCTGGATGATCTGGCGCAGGAACCGGTGTTCGAGGATCGTCCGCAGCTGGTGATGCGCAGCGGCCATCCCCTGTTGCAGGCCTTGCTGCTGGCGGAGCGGCCGATGGGGCCGCAACTGGCGGCTTTCCCCTGGGTGCTGCCCGCGCGCGATACGCCGCTGCGCCAATATTGGGAGGCGATGATGCGCAGCGCCGGAGCCGAGCCACCCGAGGTGGGAATCGAGTGCGGATCGGTGCTGACGGTGCGGCAATTGCTGCTGGGGTCTGATGCGCTGACGCTGCTCAGCCCGGCGCAGCTGGCAGTGGAACTGCAAGCAGGCGTGCTGGCGGCTATGCCAACACCTGCGCCGGTGCTGCGGCGGATCGGGATCACCACGCGCGCGGGCTGGCGGCCGACCGCGCCACAAGCTGCCTTTATCGCGCTGCTACGCGATGTGGCGCACGCAGGTTTCGCATAAATTTATAGGCGGCGTGCGAATTGCATTTGTCCGCTTGGTGCGGCGGCTTCAGGAGGGCGCTCATGGAGAGCATTATTGCCCTGATCGGCTTTGGTGAGGCCGGATCGACCTTTGCCGAAGCGGCTGGCTGGGAAGCGGGGGCTGCGGCTTACGACGTGCTGCCGGCGCGGCGCAGCGCGATGGAAGCCGCCGGGGTGCTGGTGTGCGCAACCGCAGAATGCGCGCTGAGCGATGCTGATCTGGTGCTCTCGCTCGTCACGGCGGATGCGGCCCTGGCAGCGGCGCAGGAGTGTGCCGCGCTACTGAAGCCCGGCGCGCTGTGGTGCGACATGAACTCGGTGGCGCCGGATACGAAGCGCGCAGCGGCCAAGGCCATCGAGGCGGCGGGCGGGCGCTATGTGGATGTGGCGGTGCTGGCGCCGGTCAACCCCGCGCGGATGAATGTGCCGCTGCTCGTTTCGGGCGCGGCGGCAGAGGACGCGGCGGATGCCTTGCGCGGTGCAGGATTTGCGAGCACGCGAGTCGTGGGGGCTGAGGTTGGCCGGGCTAGCGCGATCAAGATGATCCGTTCGGTGATGGTCAAAGGCATCGAGGCGCTGACGGCGGAAATGATGCTGGCGGCAGAGGCGGCGGGCGTGACGGACGAGGTACTCGCCTCCCTGGATGCGAGCGAGAAGGCGCAAGGCTGGCGCGCGCGTGCGGCTTATAATCTGGAGCGGATGACGACGCATGGCCTGCGCCGCGCAGCCGAGATGGAGGAAAGCGCCAAGACGCTCGCCGCGCTGGGCGTGGAGCCGGTGATGACCTGCGGGACCGTGCGCCGCCAGCGCGACATGGCCGGGAAGGCCGATCTGTTTTCGCAAGAGAAAGAAGCCGCCCAATGACTATGATCATCGATTGCCACGGCCACTACACCGTGCTGCCAAAGGCGCACGACGCTTGGCGCGAGGCGCAGAAGGCGGCATTCAAGGCTGGGACGCCGTGTCCGCCATACCCGGAGATTTCGGACGCCGAAATCCGCGAGACGATCGAGGCGAACCAGCTGCGCCTGATCAAGGAACGCGGCGCGGATATGACGATCTTTTCGCCCCGCGCCAGCGCGATGGCGCCGCACGTGGGCGATCAGTCGGTCGCGGTTCCTTGGGCGCAGGCGTGCAACAACCTGATCGCGCGGGTCGTCGGCCTCTATCCCGAGGTATTTGCGGGCGTGTGCATGTTGCCGCAATCGCCCGAGGCGGACCTGACCAGCTCGATTGCCGAGCTGGAACGCTGCGTGACGGAGCTCGGCTTCATCGGCTGCAATCTCAATCCTGATCCGGGCGGCGGGCATTTCAAGCATCCGCCGCTGACCGATCCCTACTGGTTCCCGCTTTACGAGAAGATGGTGGAGCTGGACGTGCCCGCGATGATCCACGTTTCGGGATCGTGCAATCCGGCGATGCATGCGACGGGGGCCTATTATATCGCGGCGGACACCATCGCGTTCATGCAACTGCTGGAAGGCGATCTGTTTAGCCGGTTCCCGACCTTGCGCTTCATCATCCCGCATGGCGGCGGCGCTGTGCCCTATCACTGGGGGCGGTATCGCGGGCTGGCCGACATGCTCAAGAAGCCAGATCTTTCCGGCCATCTGATGAACAACGTGTTCTTCGACACCTGCGTCTATCATCAGCCGGGCGTGAACCTGCTCGCCGAAGTGATCGAGACCAAGAACATCCTGTTCGGCAGCGAAATGGTCGGTGCAGTGCGCGGGATCGATCCGACCACGGGCCAATATTTCGACGACACCAAGCGCTATGTCGATGCGCTGAAAATCACGGACGAAGCGCGCCACGCGATCTTCGAAGGCAATGCCCGGCGCGTCTATCCGCGCCTCGATGCCAAGCTCAAGGAGATGGGCAAGTGACGGATCAGGCCAAGCCAAGCACGGACATCCACGCCTATCTGGCGGAGCTGGAGGATATTCCCGGCACCCGCGTCTACACGGCAGCCCGTGCGCGCAAGGGCTATCACATCAACCAGTTCGCGATGAGCCTGATGAAGGGTGACAACCGCGAGCGCTTCAAGGCGGACGAGCGCGCCTATCTGGATGAATGGCCTATCTCCGAGGAAGCGAAGGCGGCGCTTCTGAAGCGCGATTACAATACGCTGCTGGATCTGGGTGGTAACGTCTATTTCCTGTCGAAGCTGTTTTCCACCGACGGCCTCAGCTTTGCCGAGGCGGTGAGCACGATGACCGACATGACCTTCCCGGAATACCGGGACATGATGCTGAAGGGCGGGCGTTCGCCCATCGGCAATCGCTCCATTAAAGGAGGCTATTGATATGGCGCGTTTGACTGCTGGTGTTGGCTCCAGCCACGTGCCGCTGCTGGGCGTGGCGGTGGATCAGGGCAAGACGCGGGACGACTATTTCGGCCCGATCTTTGCCGGGTACGACTGGACCCGCGAATGGGAAAAGGCCGAGAAGCCTGACGTGGTGATCCTCGTCTACAACGATCACGCCAGCGCCTTCGACATGAAGATCGTGCCGACGTTCGCGATCGGTTGCGGCGAGCACTACAAGTCTGCCGACGAGGGCTGGGGCCCGCGCAAGGTGCCCGATGTGGAAGGCCATGCCGACCTTGCCTGGCATATCGCGCAGAGCCTGATCCTCGATGATTTCGACATGACGATCATCAACGAGATGGACGTAGACCACGGCCTCACCGTGCCGCTTTCGATGATGTTCGGCACGCCAGAGAAGTGGCCGTGCAAGGTCGTGCCGCTGGCGGTGAACGTCGTGACCTACCCGGTGCCATCAGGCAATCGCTGCTGGGCGCTGGGAGAGGCGATTGCCCGCGCGGTGGCGAGCTTCCCCGAAGATCTCAACGTGCAGATCT
>JAIXYF010000168.1 GCA_027490345.1 Novosphingobium sp. | reverse complement strand
GCGCGCTGGCATTTTTGCTTACTGGAGCTGGCCTCCACGTGACGCAGACCGCAGGCCTTGCGCTCGCCACCGATCTGGCCCGCGCCGATAAGCGCCCGCGCGCGGTGGCGCTGCTGTATCTGATGCTGCTGGTCGGCATGATGGTTTCGGCCTTCGTGATCGGCGCGCTGCTGGTGCCGTTCAGCCCCACCCGGCTGGTGCAGGTGATCCAGGGGGCGGCCGTGTTCACGCTGGTGCTCAATCTGATCGCGCTGTGGAAGCAGGAAGGCCGCAACCCGCGCGCCACCGCTCCCGAACGCAAGACGGCCGCGTTCAGCGATGTGTGGCGCGAATTCGTGGCCGAGGCCAACACCGTGCGCCTGCTCACCGCCATCGGCCTTGGCGCGGCGGCCTTTGCCATGCAGGATGCGCTGCTCGAGCCTTATGGCGCCGAGCTTCTGGGCCTGAACGTCGGTTCTACCACTATGCTCACCGGATCGTGGGCCATGGGCGCGATCATCGGCTTCACGATTTCCACCCGCGTGCTGGAGCGCGGCTTCGATCCGCTGCGGCTGGCCGGTGCCGGACTGGTGGCCGGGATCTGCGCCTTCATGCTGGTGCTGCTGGCTGCGCCGCTGGCTGAACCTTTGCTGCTGGCGATTGGCGCTGGTGCCATCGGCTTTGGCATCGGCCTCTTTTCGGTCGGCACGCTGATTGCCGCCATGGCCCTGGCAGAGCGCCGGGATTCGGGCGTGGCGCTGGGCGCATGGGGCGCGGTGCAAGCCACCGCTGCGGGCAGTGCGCTCGCGGTTGGCGGCGTTCTGCGCGATACCGTCTCGTGGGCCAGCAGCGGCGCAGGCGGCCGCGCGGCAGGCTATGCCACGGTCTACAGCCTTGAAATCGTGATGTTGATTGCGGCGCTCGTCGTGCTGGGGCCGTTGGCTGGCAAGCGCATCGGGATTGCGGGCGAACTGCCTGGCGGACTGATGGTCCTGCCCGAGTTTCCGACGTGAGTGCGGCGCGAGATGTGAGTTTGATGGTGGGACATGCGGCCTCCGGGGCCTTGATCCGGGAAAGGAACGTTCGATGAAAAGCGCATATGTTGTAGGCTCGATTGACGTGGCGGAGATTTCGCTCTGGGCGTTCTTCCTGTTCTTCCTGGCTCTGGTGTTCTGGCTGCGCCGCGAAGACCGGCGCGAGGGCTATCCGCTTGAGGACGAGATGGACGGCTATGTCGAAAGCGTGGGCGGCCCGCTGTCCACTGCGCTGCCCAAGACCTTCCATCTGCCCTTCGACCGCGGCAGCGTGTCGTATCCGCTGCCGCGCAGCGAAGGCCGCGAGCCGGTGGATATTGCCGCCAAGCGCTATGAAAACTTTGCTGGTGCGCCTTATGTGCCCACCGGCAATCCGCTGGCCGATGGCGTTGGCCCGGCATCTTATGCCAACCGCGCCAAGTGGCCCGATCAGGACGCGCATGGCCGCGCCCGCATCGTGCCGCTTTCGACCGAGGACCACATTTCGGTGTGGAGCGGCAACCGCGATCCGCGCGGGATGCAGGTAATCGCGGCAGACGGCAAGATCGCCGGCACCGTGACCGATCTGTGGATCGACCGGGCCGAGCACCAGGTGCGCTACCTTTCGGTGGAAACCACCAGCGGCAAGACCGTGCTCGCACCGATGGCGATGGCCACGGTGACGGCCGCGGGCGTGAGCATCGATGCAATCAATGCCGCCGATTATGACGGTGTGCCGCAGCTGGAAAGCGCGGCCGAGATCACCCGTTATGAAGAAGAGCGCGTGATCGGCTACTTCGGCGGCGGCTATCTCTATGCCAACGCCGGCCGCCAGGAGCCGTTCCTGTGAACGAGCACGATATCGAGCCGATCCGCGGTCTGCCGGGTGATCTGCCTCCAGGTGAGGCGATCCTCTGGCAGGGTGCACCCGATGCGCGCGTGTTCGCCCGCAGCGCCCTGGGTGTGCGATGGATCGGCGGGTATTTCGCGCTGCTCGTGTGTTGGGCGATGGTCAGCGGCACGCCGCTGGGCGCGCTGATGACTGCAGGGCTCGGGCTGCTTGCAGTGGGGCTGGCGTATGGCTTTGCCCATCTGGTGGCGCGCAGCACGGTCTACACGATCACCAATCGCCGCGTGGTGCTGCGGATTGGCGTGGCGCTCAGCAAGTGCATCAACCTGCCGCTCACCAAGCTGGGTTCGGCAGACTTGCGTACGCTGGGCGGCGGGTTTGGCGATATCGCGCTGGTGCCGCAAGGCGCCGGGATGCTGGGCTACCTTATCCTGTGGCCCCACGCCCGGCCGTTCCGTCTGGCCGCACCGCAGCCGATGCTGCGCGCGCTGCCTGATGCTGCCGAAGTGGCGGGCGTGCTGGCCAAGGCGGCAGCAGCCATCGGCCCGGTGCAGCAGCAGCGCAGCGAGCCTGCATCTGCCAATGCGCCGCGCCCCGTTCTGGGTGCAAGGGAGGCTGCAGCATGAGCCTGGTTCACGATCACGAGCAGACGATCCCCAAGCACGCCGTGGCTTCGGCCGCGATGCTGGTGATCACCGCGCTGGCCTTGACCACGCTGGTCAAGATCGGCGTGCTGGAGCGCGAGGCGGTGCCCGCGATTGCCCGCAGCGAAGCGCATGTGGCGCCGTCCGTGGTGCGCACGCTCAGCTTCG
>JAIXYF010000089.1 GCA_027490345.1 Novosphingobium sp. | reverse complement strand
TCGGTGTGCGGGCTGGCGGCGGCGTCGCTATTGGCGATGCTGACAAGGCCGAACGGCTGGCGGCCCACGACGCAAGGGCGCGTCGGGCTTTCGCTGTAGACCCATTCCACCGGATCGTAGAGGCTGTTGTAGGTGTAGGAATAGCCGTGGCCCCAACGGTTGACGGTGATCCCGGCAATATCGCGCGCGGCATCGAAGCCTGCGCCGCCCAGCATCCGCTGCAACTGGCGGCGGGTTTCGCGCTCGAAAGTCTCGAAGCTCATCGCGAGAAGCTCGGCTCGGCCGACACGGTGCTGGTCACGGCGCGGAAGGCCGGGCTTGTTCATGTATTTAACGAGGTGGAGCACCACCGGCTCGTCCGGTGATTGCGGGTGCTTCAGCTCCCCAAGGCTGACCGCTTCGGTGAGGCCCACTTCCTGATGGAACATCGTGGGGCAATGGAAATTGGCCGCGCCCAGCTTCACAAAGGGCCGCCAATTCGTCACCGCAACGCTGGTGTAGACCATCGGGCCTTTGACGCCATAGGCCAGCGCTTCCTTCTGCGCGGCGGGCAGTTCGGGCATCGCATAGGGGATCATCATGTTCCACCCGGCCATGATGACGGCCTTTCCGCGCACTTCGACGAGCTTGCCCTGCTTGGAATAATGCACCGCAACTTCGCTGGCGGTGGCGGGATCACCCCGGTGCGCGACATTGAGGACAAGGCTGGACAGCCGGATGCGCGTCGGTGCGCCGGGCCGGTCGAGCGCGGCGTAATCGATCACCGCCGTGCCCATGTCTTCCTGTGAACGGCCCGCGGTCGCCTCGGGCACCAGCTTCGCGACGAGCAGCCGCGCCAGAGTGGCATTGCCATCAGGGAAGTGGATCGACTTGTCGCCCTCGCGCTGGCGGCCATGCTGCCCGCCGGGGAGATCGGCAAACAGGTCCGCCGGCACGTCGCCTAGCGCCATGCCGGAAAAGCCGGGATAGCCCTGCACCCAGGCAAACAGCGCGGGCACGGCATCGCCGCCCACGCAGAAGCTCGCCATGCCGATATTCTGGAACAGCCAGTAGACCTGAGGATCGACGCCAACCTTCTCCATCAGGAACTGCTTGTAGGAATGGCGTGCGAGCCAGTCCTTCTTCGCGGCCTGGTCCAGCCCGGCGAGGTAATCGGGCTGCGGATCGGCAAACAGGCGCGCCAGATCGGCACGGGCCTTGGGGCCAAGCGGGGCCTTGGCCAGCTTTTCCGGCTCGATCCGCCCGCCCCGCCAGCCGCCGCCCATGGGCAGGACGACATCCCTGCCGCCGAATGTCTCGGCATCGAAGACCATGCCGTGGCCCATGCCCAGCGCCTTGTAGAGCCCGGCATTGGCCGTGTTGTCGCGCTCGAACCGCGCCACATCGACGCCGATGTCATCCAGCAGCACGCGCGACCACTTGTCATAGCGCGCGGGGCTTTCGATGTTGAGGGTGCCGCCGTTGCACACCAGCAGGCGGCCCCCGACCATAAACTCATTGCGCTTGGCATGGCCGCCGAAATCGTCGTGGTTATCCAGCACCAGCACTTTCGCGCCGGGGCCGACCCGCTTCTGGAAGAAATGCGCGGCGGAAAGGCCGGACAATCCGCCGCCGACAACGATCAGATCATACGTCTCGCCGCTGTCCAGCGCGTCGGCCAATTTGAGCGCGCCATCGCGCAGATCGTGCGCCGCCTCGAACGATCCGGCGTGCGAGCCGCGCATCCCCTGTTTGGCGGGAGGATAGGGATTGGGATCGTTCTCGGGCGTGATGTGCGCCGCCGCGCCTTTGGCCAAGCCTTCCGCGGGAAGCCCCGCAGCGAGCGCGGCAGCGGCCACACCGTTCACGAAATCGCGGCGGGAAATCGCCCGGTCCATGCCGAGTTGCCGGTCTTCGCTTGTCATCCGCTGCGCCCCTTCGATGAGAGGCGCAGCTTTGCGCTACGACGGGGGCTTGTCCAGCCCTCAGATCAGGCGCTCAACCGCTGAAGGCAGAGGTGGTGCGCAGCAGATTATACGCCTCGACCACTGCCTGCAGGCGCCCTTCATGCGCGCGGTCCCCGCCATTGCGATCGGGGTGGAAGCGGCGCACCAGCTGCGAATAGCGCGCACGCAGCGCCTTGCGATCGGCATCGAAGCCGAGACCCATGGTTTCATAGGCCTTGCGCTCTTCCGCGCCGATGCCGCGCCGGGCGGCTTCCTGCCGGTGCAGCGCATCCTCGCGGCGGGCCTTGGCGCGCTGCGCTATGGCATCGAGCGGATCGGCAAAGTCGTTCCAGCGCGGGGCCTGATCGATCCCGGCCGTGGGGCGAAAGGCTCGCGTTTCCGTGGCCCAGCCTGCCAGCGGGGACTGCGCAGCCATGATTTCTTCCTGGCTCATCCCGGCGAAGAAATCATACCCGGCGTTGAACGCGCGCACGTGCTCGAGGCACATCCAGCGGTAATCCCCCGGCCCATCGAATCCGGGCCGGCGCGCACCCGGCGCGCGGAATTCTCCCGCATCGGCGCAACCGGGCACAGCGCAGGGCTGTCCGGTGCCCTGCACCCGGCCATGGAAACGATCGTGGGGTCTTGCCTGCTTCATCTTGTCTTGTCGCATTCGGCTTTTCACATGGCGATGGATCGGCCAAGATGGAAGCCATGACCGGACCCCTTGCCCAAGAAATCACCCAGCTCCTGACCGCAGCCTTCGCGCCCGAGCACCTCGCCGTCATCAACGACAGCGCCAGCCACAGCGGCCACATGGGCGATGATGGATCGGGCGAATCGCACTTCACGGTAGAGATCACCAGCGCGGCCTTTGCGGGCGTTTCGCGCGTGCAGCGCCAGCGTCTGGTAAACGGCGCATTGGGCGATATTCCCGGGCAGCGGGTGCATGCGCTGGCGATCAAGGCCCGTGCGCCGGATGAGTGAAGATGCGTTTGGTAAGGCGCGCCGCATCCGGCGGGCAGCGCGCATCCTGCTGATCGACGAACACGAACGCCTGCTGCTGATCCGCTTTGCCCCGCCCACGCGCCGCGCGTTCTGGTGCGGGGTGGGCGGCGAATGCGATCCGCACGAGGACTTTCACGAAGCAGCGGTGCGCGAACTGTTCGAGGAAACTGGCCTCAGCGTCGAGAATTGCGGGCCGGAAGTGGCGCAGCGCACCGATGATTTCATCACGCTGGAAGGCGAGCCGGTCACCTCTGACGAGCGCTTCTTCCGCGTGCGCACCCGCCATTCCATCCCCGATCCTGCAGGCCACACCGAGCTGGAACGCGCGCTGATCCAGGAATTCCGCTGGTTCACCGCCGCCGAGCTCGCCCATTGGCATGAGCCGGTGTTTCCCGAGAATATCCTCGACCTGCTGCTCGCGGAAGCGGAGCGATGAGCGCCCCCGTTCTGGAAACGCTGACGCCGGTCACGCACAACCTCGGCGCGTTCGAAGTGCGGCGCGTGCTGCCCAGCCCCGCGCGCACGATGGTGGGGCCGTTCATCTTCGTCGACCAGTTCGGCCCCGCCGTGCTGCCGGTGGGGACCGCGATGGACGTGCGGCCCCATCCGCATATCAACCTTGCGACAGTGACATGGCTGTTCGGAGGCAAGTATGCGGGCGCCATCGATCACCGCGACAGCCTCGGCACATTTGCCACGATCCGCCCGGGGCAGGTCAACCTGATGACGGCCGGGCGCGGGATCGTCCATTCCGAGCGCGGGCCGGAAGCAGAGCGCGCAGCGGGGCCACGGCTCTATGGGATGCAGACATGGCTCGCCCTGCCCGACGGGCGCGAGGAGATCGACCCCGCGTTCGAGCAGCAGACCGATCTGCCCGTTATCGACGATGGCCGCGTGCGCGCGCAAGTCATCATGGGCACGCTGTGGGGCACGAGCGCGCCGACCACGCAGCACAGCCACACGATATATGCCGAAATCATGCTGCAGGCCGGCGGCGCAATCCCCATCGACGCCAGCGCCGACGAGCGCGCGGTGATGCTGGTGGGCGGGGATGCCAGCATAGGCGGCGCGGTGCTGGAGCCTTATGCGCTGGCCGTGCTTGCGCCGGGTGCGGCGCTCACGCTGACCTCGCACGAGGGCGGGCGCGTGATGCTGCTGGGCGGTGAGGCGTTCACCTCGCGGCGCTATGCCTGGTGGAACTTCGTCAGTTCCAGCCGCGAGCGGATCACCGAGGCCAAGCACGATTGGGAAGCCGGCCGCTTTCCCAAGGTGCCGGGGGACGAGGACGAGTTCATCCCCTTGCCCAAAGCGCCGAACACGATAGCCAATCTTTAAAGCAAAAAACGGAGAGGACAGACATGGCATTCGCCGGAGAGGTGGCATGGATCACCGGAGCATCATCGGGAATCGGCGCGGCCATGGCGCGCGCACTGGCGGCAGAGGGCGCGCATGTGATCCTTTCGGGCCGCAATGCGCAGGCGCTGGCAGAAGTCGCGGCAGAGTGCGCCAAGGGCAATGCCACGGCGCTGGTCCTGCCGTTCGAGGCGACGGACCACCCGGCTGGCCTTGCCGCCGCAGAGCAGGCGTGGGCGTGGGCTGAGGAGCGCAGCGGCGGGATCGACATCCTGTTCAACAACGCCGGGATTTCGCAGCGCAGCCTTGCCGTCGATACCGACTATGCCGTCTATGAACAGATCATCGCGGTCGATCTGCTTGCCCCCATCGCGCTGACACAGGCGCTGATCGGGCGCATGGTGGCGCGCGGCAAGGGCCGCATCGCGATGGTATCGAGCGTGGCGGGCAAAGTCGGCGTGCCGCTGCGCACGGCCTATAGCGCGGCCAAGTTCGGCCT
>JAIXYF010000369.1 GCA_027490345.1 Novosphingobium sp. | reverse complement strand
CGCTGCCGACGAGATCGGCATGCAGCCGCGCCATGGCATTGCAGGCCTGGCGCAGCACCCAATCGCCGATAAATACGATGAGGCCGCCCGCTTCGGCGGCAGGAATGAACCGGCCCGGCTCGATCAGACCGTGTTCGGGATGGTTCCACCGGATCAAGGCTTCGAATCCGCGCAGGCCTCCGGGGGTATCTCCGCACGCACCCAGCGCGAAGATCGGCTGATAATAGAGTGTGAACTGCTTTTCGCGGATCGCATCACGCAGTTGGTTCTCAAGCGCCATGCGGTTGCGGCGCTCGTTGCCCAGCGCATCGGAAAACGTCACAACGCCGCCATGCCCGCCAGACTTGGCCTCGTACATCGCAAGGTCCGCATCCTGCCGCAGTTGCTCGATCGAGATGTAGCCCTTTGAGCTGTGCGCAATGCCGATGGACAGGCCGACGTTGACGTACTCCTGCGCGACTTCGATCGGCGCCTTGAGCACATCGATCAGCGCGCACGAGAGCTCATTGGCAATGGCGGGATCAGACAGGCAATCGAGCACCACGACAAATTCGTCACCGCCAACCCGGGCCAGCGTGGCGCGCCAGCCCGGCTCATCACCGCTGCGCCGCCCGCCCGTTTGCGCCGTGATCACCGCATCGAAGCGCCGCGCTGTCTCGATCAGCACGATATCGCCGGCGTGGTGGCCATATTTGTCGTTGATCGCCTTGAAGCCATCCAGGTCGATCACCAGCACGGCCAGCCCCTCGCGGCTTTCCGGCAGCCGCTCGAAGGCGGCGCGGGATCGCTCATCCAGCAGCGCGCGGTTGGGCAGGCCGGTCATCGTATCGTGAAGGGCATCGTGCACCAGCGCGGCGCGTGCCCGCTCGCGCTCCATCACCCGCGCCAGCTGGGTGGCGGCCTGCGTCACCGTAAGCAGGATCGCGTCCTTGTCGACCATGGCGGTGCGCGAGAAGAATTCCAGCACGCAGACGATTTCCTCGCCGATCACCACCGGAAAACCGCAGACTGATCGAATGCCGCAGGCTGCGGCGGCAACCCGGCGGCAGAAGCTGGCCGCAAGCTCGGCCTCGTCGATCCAGTGAGGATGGCGGTCGCGCAGCACGCGCCCCGGCAGGCTCTCGCCGTTCGCAAATGTCTTTCCGCGCGTCACCTCAACCAGGGGAAACAGCCGCGCGGGTTCCGCAGTGTACCACGCATCGCAGGAGACGGCCGTCCCGCTGCGACCCACCCGGTAGGCCGTGCCGCAAGCCCAGTTCATGTGCTCGCAGATTTCCTTGAGCACTTCATCGATGGCTTCGCTGAAATCGTTCGACCGGTTGGCGCAATCGGTGATGCGCTGCAGCAGGGCCAGCCGCACCTGGCTTTCGTAAAGCTCGCGCAAGCCCCGCTCGGCAATGGCCTCGGCCTGCAACCGCCCTTCGCGTTCGCGCTGGACGAGCCGCTCCAGCCGCTCGATAGTGCTGACGAACGTGTTGTCGGACGCAGTGGCCGCATCCGGGGCAAGGGGGATGGCTTCCTGTTTCACCGCGACCAGCTGAGCGCGAGGCGGCACACCGGTGACCCATCAAGCATGCAGGACAGATGCTCGATGGCTACTTTGTCGCCAAAGTGGTCGGCCGCGCCTTCGATAAAGCCATGGGCAAGGCGGCACAGGCGCCGCGGCGATTGATAGGAAACGCCCATGCGTCCGTCGTCCAGATCGTGGAAATGGAAATGCGGGCAGCCGGCGCCGGCGTAGAGCTTGCGAACTTCGGGATGGATGATGTCGTTGACGCTGGCCACGAACGATTGCGCGCTGCCGTGCGGCGTGAAGAACATCTCGTAGCGCTCGTGAAGCAGCGGGATGGCGCTGCGGCCAAACCAGCACAGCACGTCTGCCGTGCTCACCCCCAGCGCGGCGGACGCGGCATCGACCAGCCGTGTCACGTCGCTGTCCGGATAGCTGCCGAGCGAGGTATAGGCGCCGTTCAGCCCGGCCATGGCCAGCAGGCTGTCCCAAGCAGGCAGGCCATGCTCGCGCACCACGGCATCTTCCAGAAGATTGAAAACCACGCCTTTCATTGTCGGGATACTTTTCGCTAGATCATCGGCGGCCTCCTTGCCAGCCAGCCCCTGCCCAGCGGGTGAAACCGCGCATCGGGCGCATTGCCTATGGTATTGTGAGGCGGCGCTAACCATATCGCGCCTGCGGCAAGCGGCGGGCGCGATTGATCGATCCACTCAATCAATGAGGTCAGGATTGATCATTAGCGCCGTGCAACGAACCGCGCTAAATCACCCTTGCCATTCCGGCATGCCATTCAGGCGGATCATCCCGGTCCGCGTATTTCAAGGAAGCGAAAAGCCGATGTCCCTGATCAGCACCCCGATCAAGCCCTTCGCCAACACCGCCTACAAGGAAGGCAAGTTCGTCGACATCACCAATGCCGATATCGCCGGCAAGTGGGCGGTGTTCTTCTTCTACCCGGCCGACTTCACCTTCGTGTGCCCGACCGAGCTGGAAGACCTGCAGGACAACTATGCCGAGCTGCAGGGCATGGGCGTCGAAGTGTTCGGCGTTTCGACCGACACGCATTTCAGCCACAAGGCCTGGGCAGACAGCTCGCCGGCCATCGGCAAGATCACCTACTACCTCGTGGGCGATCAGAACCACACGCTGACCAACGCGTTCGACAACCTGCGCCCTGGCGTCGGCCTGGCTGATCGCGGCACCTTCGTGGTCGATCCGGACGGGATCATCCAGCTGATCGAAATCACGCCCGAGGGCGTGGGCCGCAACGCTGCCGAGCTCGTGCGCAAGATCAAGGCTGCCAAGTACTGGCGCGAGCATCCCGGCCAGGTGTGCCCGGCCAAGTGGGAAGAAGGCGGCGAGACGCTTGCTCCTTCGATCGACCTCGTCGGCAAGATCTGATCACTGTGCCTATCGCCACTGCCCGGTAACCAGCCCGGGCAGTGGACCCGCCGGGCGGCGTTCTCCCCCCTACAGACCCGCCGCCCGGCACTTTCTTTCCCGCACCCAAGCACCCATATTCCGTCAGCCCGCGCTGCTCTTGCTCGCGCGAACCCCGTCTTGCGTCCTCCCTTCAGGAACCCGTGCCATGCCGCTGCTCGATGCCGCCACCACTGCCCAGCTCAAGACCTATCTTGGCAATCTGCGCCATCCGATCGAGCTCGTCGCCAGCCTTGGCGATGATGCCAGAAGCGCGGATACCCGCAGCCTTGTCGAGGAGATCACGGTCCTTTCGGACAAGGTTGCCGCCCGCTTCGATGGCACGGACCCGCGCCGCCCCAGCTTTGCCATTGGCCGGGCAGGGGAAGAGCCGCGCGTGCGCTTTGCGGGCCTGCCGCTGGGCCACGAGTTCACTTCGCTGATCCTCGCGCTGCTTCACGTTGGCGGGCACCCGCCCAAGGAAGAGGCCGATCTGCTGGAGAGCGTGCGCACCCTCGATGGGCCGCTGCACTTCGAGACGTTCTTCTCGCTCACCTGCCAGAATTGCCCGGATGTGGTGCAGGCGCTCAATATCATGGCGGCGCTCAACCCGCAGGTCACGCACGTTGCCATCGATGGCGCGCTGTTTCAGGACGAGGTCGAGCGGCGCAAGATCATGGCCGTGCCGCAAGTGTTCCTCAATGGCGAGCCGTTCGGGCAGGGCCGCATGGATCTGGCGCAGATCGCAGCGAAGCTCGATACCGGCGCGGTGGCCCGTGCGGCGGAGAAGATCGCCGCCAAGGAGCCGTTTGACGTGCTGATCGTGGGCGGCGGGCCGGCCGGCGCGGCTGCGGCGATCTATGCCGCGCGCAAGGGCATCCGCACCGGCGTCGTCACCGAACGCTTTGGCGGCCAGGTGCTCGATACCATGGGCATCGAAAACTTCATCTCGGTCCAGCACACCGAAGGCCCGCGCCTTGTCGCGCAGCTGGAGCAACACGTGAAGGACTACGATGTCGACGTGATGAGCCTGCAGAAGGCGGTCGGCCTGAAGGCGGCCAATGGCGATGGCCTCGCCACGATTGAGCTGGAAAGCGGCGCTTCCCTGCGCGCCAAGACGGTGATCCTCTCCACTGGCGCGCGCTGGCGGCAGATGGGCGTTCCCGGCGAAGATGAGTACCGCAACAAGGGTGTCGCCTATTGCCCGCACTGCGATGGACCGCTTTACAAGGGCAAGCGCACCGCGGTGATCGGCGGGGGCAACTCCGGCGTGGAGGCGGCCATCGATCTGGCCGGGATCGTCGCTCATGTCACGCTGATCGAATTTGACAGGGAGCTGCGCGCCGATGCGGTGTTGCAGACCAAGCTGCGCAGCCTGCCCAACGTGACGATCATCACCTCGGCACTCACCACCGAAGTCACCGGCGATGGCGGGAAAGTGACCGGCCTCGTCTACCGGGATCGCACGGCGGATGAACTGCACACCATCGCGCTGGAAGGCATCTTCGTGCAGATCGGCCTCGTGCCCAACACCGAATGGCTGGGCGGCGCGCTCGCCATGACGAACCGCGGCGAGATCGAGATCGACAGTCATCTGGCGACGAGCCTGCCCGGCGTGTTTGCCGCCGGTGACGTGACGACCGTGCCCTTCAAGCAGATCGTCATCGCAATGGGGGAGGGCTCCAAGGCGGCGCTTTCCGCTTTCGACTACCTGATCCGTCATTGATCGAGACTGCAGCCCCCCCTCTTTCCGCGTGCGAGAGGGGGGGCTGGCAGCGGCTCTTCGCCGCGCTGCGACAAAAGTTTTGCGTCCTGACCACGCCCACCTTAAGAGTGCGCGCGCAGTTATGCCGTAGAAAGGCCCGCCTTTGTCGATCGATACCATGACCCGCCAGGCCGTAACGCCCGAACTCGATCTCGACGGGCTCGATCTGGTGCTGGGTATTCATGTCGGCACGATGAATTCGCTGCTGCTCTCGCGCCTGGAACGGCAGCTGGAAACCTTCAAGGTCACGCCCAAGCAAGTGGCGATCCTCTGGTTGGTCAATGCCAACCCCGGCGTCAAGCAGTCTGATCTTTCGCGGTTTTTCAAGATCGAACGGCCCACGGTGCACCAGTTCGTGCGCCAGCTCACGCTCAATGGCCACCTCGTGTCCGAACCCTCGAAGCTGGACCGGCGGGCAGGGGGGCTGTGGATCACGGAAACCGGCACCGCCACGCTGACCGCGGCGCGCGACATCATCTTTACCGACGAGGCCGAACTGCTCAGTCCGCTCTCGCCCGAGGAGCGCCGCGAGCTCTACCGGCTCATCGTCAAGGTTTATCTTTGCGCGCCGGGCAGGGCCTAAACCTTTCAGGCAGCACCTTTCAGGCAGCACCTTTCAGGCAGCACAACGGCGCATTAAGCTCGGATACAGGCTGGCTTCTGCACAAGCAGGTGGTCAAAAAGGGGAGTTACTCATGAAGTTTTCGAAGGCAGGTCTCGGTTTCATCGCGCTTGGCGCCGCAACGCTGGCCGCGCTTTCGGCGGCAGGGGCGGCGCAGGCTGCCGGTCCGGCCGCTGGCCCGGCTGCTGGCCCGGCTGCTGGCGATGCCGGGCGTGGAAAAACGGTCTATGCCCGCTGCGTGGCCTGCCATGATCTCAACACCGGCGCGGTGCGCATGGGGCCCAGCCTCAAGGGCATCATGGGCCGCAAGGCCGGTACGGCTGCCAATTTCGGCTATTCGGGCGCGATGAAGGCCAAGGCTGTCGTATGGGGGCCGGATACGCTCAACGCGTTCCTCACTGCGCCGATGAAGTATGTGCCCGGCACGCGCATGGGCTTTGCCGGTCTGTCGAACGCGCAGGAACGCGCCGATCTCATCGCCTATCTCAAGCAGGCCGCGAAGTAAGCCCTGCCTTTCCCTCCCCGAGCCCGGCTCGGGGAGCTGCCCGCCACAGGCGGGTTGGCGCGGCGGTTTTTGCCGCCCGAACCAGCACTTCTCCACGATGGCGATACGTATGCACCGCATATGCCGGTGGACTTTCCCGCGCGCCTTGGCACAACAGGGCGTATGAGAAACCGGGGGGTGACCGGTTCAGGGGAGAGATAACGCCATGGCCATGGCCCCGAATGCCGCTGCTGCTTCAACCGACAATGTGAACGCTCACATCGACGCGCCCGAGCTGCGCCTCTTTGTCATGGCGCTGTTTTTTCTGTTTGGCGGCATCACTTCGCTCAACGATGTGATCATCCCCAAACTGAAAGACCTCTTCACGCTCAACTACACCCAGGCCATGCTGGTGCAGTTCTGCTTCTTCACCGCCTATGCCGCGATCGGCATTCCCGGCGCGCTGCTGATCAAGCGCATCGGTTACATGCGCGGCGCGGCGGCGGGTCTGCTCACCATGATGGTCGGCTGCCTGCTGTTCATCCCCGCATCGCAAAGTGCGCTCTATGCGCTGTTCCTCTTCGCACTGTTCATCCTCGCCAGCGGGGTGGTGCTCGTCCAGGTCGTCTCGAACCCGCTGATCTCGCTGCTGGGGCCGGCCAAGACGGCCAGCAGCCGCCTGACCTTTGCCCAAGCCTTCAATTCGCTGGGCACGGTGCTGTTCCCGCTCGTCGGCGCCAGCGTGATTCTCGGCAAGATCAAGGACGTGAAAGTCGATGAACTCGTCGGCCCCGCGCTCGATGCCTATCGCGTCACCGAGAGCCGGCTCGTGGTCAACACCTATATCGGCCTTGCCGTCAGCCTCGCGCTCGTCGCAGCTGTGGTCTGGGCCAATCGCAATCGCCTCAAGGGCGAACAGCACGAAGCCAGCTCGCTCAGCGCCAGCGTGGGGCTGCTGGCCCGGCCCCGGTTCGGCTTCGGTGCGCTGTGCATTTTTCTCTATGTCGGCGCCGAAGTCGCCATCGGCTCGGTGATCGTCAATTATCTCGCGCTCCCCACCGTGATGGGGATCGATCAGGAAGCCGCGGGCGGCGAGATCTGGAAGTACTGGTTCGGCGCGATGATCGGCCGGTTTATCGGTTCGGCGGTGCTGCGCTTTGCCAATCCGGGGATCACACTGGCGGGCTGCGCTGCAGGCGCGATTGCGCTGCTGGCCGTCTCCACCAACACCTCGGGCCTGGTCGCGGCCTATAGTCTGCTGGCCATTGGCCTGATGAACTCGGTCATGTTCCCCACGATCTTCACGCTGGCCTGCGAAGGGCTGGGCTCGCGCGCGGCGGATGGTTCGGGCATCATCAATGTCGCGATTTTCGGCGGCGCGGTCGTGCCGCTCGCGACCGGTGCGCTGGCCGACCTGACTGGCAGCCTGACGACCGCCCTTGTGCTTCCCGCGCTGTGCTACGGCGTGATTGCGGCGTTCGGCCTCTATGCCCGGCGTCCTGCGGCAGAGGTTGCAGAATAGCCACGACCGTTATTTCTACTACCGGCGTTGACATTCGGCCGGGCCTTGCCAATTTTGGCCCCATGCTTTCGCAAAAGACGCGCTACACGATCCGGGCCCTGCAGCACTTGTCCGATACATTCGGGCAAGGGCCGGTGCGGCTGGATACCATTGCCGAGGCGCAGAACATTCCGCGCAAGTTCCTGACCGTGATCCTCTCTGAAGTGGCGCGTGAGGGCATTGTGATTTCGCACCGGGGCCGGGAAGGCGGCTACGAACTTGCGCTGCCGCCGGTCGATATCCGCTATGGCGATATCATCCGCCTCACGCGGGGCAGCCTCGCGCTCACCCCGTGCGCCAGCCGCAACGCGCATGAAACCTGCAATAATTGCCTGCCCGAAGCCGAATGCCGCCTGCGCGGCCTGATGCTGCAACTGCGCGATGAAATGGCCGCGATGCTGGACCGGATCACGCTGGCCGATCCGATCACGCTGGAACCCCCGTTCGAGGAGCAAGGGGCGCACTAGGAGCAAGGGGCGCACTGGGAACAAGTAGTGCACTGGGAACAAGTGGTGCACTGGGAGCCAGGGACAAAGAGGCCGGTGCAACAGGTTCGGCAAAAGCGGCGAACTTCACTTGGCGTTCATGGCCCTGCTGGTTATAGCACCGGCCATGATCGCTTTGTCTTCCGGCCGCAATCCGCTGCGCCTCGTGTTCCTTGCCCTCGCCACGGCCGCTCTCGGCCTTACGGCGGGCTGCGCTGGCAGCAAAGCCAGGAAGGACGTCGCCTACGTCGCGCGCGATGTGGATACGCTCTATGCTGCGGCCAAGGACCGGCTCGACCGGGGTGATGCCAAGCAGGCTGCAGCCCTGTTCGATGAAGTGGAGCGCCAGCATCCTTATTCGCCGTGGGCACGCCGCGCCCAGTTGATGAGCGCGTTCAGCTATTATGCCGCGCGCGATTATCCCAAGTCGGTGCAATCGGCGCAGCGCTTCCTGTCGATCCACCCGGGCAACAAGGACGCGCCTTACGCCTACTACCTCGTCGCGCTGTGCTATTACGAGCAGATCAGCGACGTGACGCGCGACCAGAAGATCACCCAGCAGGCGCTGACGGCGCTGACCGAGGTGACGCGCCGCTATCCCACGACGACGTATGCCACCGACGCGCGCCTGAAGCTCGATCTGGTCAACGATCACTTGGCCGGCAAGGAAATGGAGATCGGCCGCTTCTACCAGCGCAGCGGCAAGTGGCTGGCGGGCACGCTGCGGTTCCGCTCCGTGGTCGAAAAGTACCAGCAGACCAGCCATACGCCCGAGGCGCTCTACCGGCTTGTCGAAAGCTATCTGGTGCTCGGCCTGCCCGAACAGGCGCAGAAGGCCGCTGCCGTGCTTGGCTCCAACTATCCCGGCAACGAATGGTACGAGCGCGCCTACAAGCTGATGAACGAGAAGGCGCCTGGCACGACGGCCAGCTGATCCGGCCAGGTTCAGCTGACCGGTTCAGGCTGCCGGACGCAGCTTTCGTGTCCGGGCCGCACTGCCCAGCGCATCCAGGAACTGGTCGGTCGCGCGTTCCCAGCTATAGCTGGCGCCGCAAGCTGCCGCTGCCGCGCGCTCACACGTCAGTGCTGCTCTGATCGCCCTGGCAAGATCCTTGTCAAGCGCGCCGACCGGCTTGGAGAGCTGGTCGTCGGGGCCGAACCCGCCAGCGCCGACAATGTCGATCGGACCTGGCACGGGATAGCCCGCCACCGGCACGCCGCAGGCCATTGCCTCGATCATCACCAGACCGAACGTGTCGGTCCGGCTGGGAAAGACAAACACATCGGCTGAGCAATAGGCCTGCGCCAGCTTCGTGCCGGAAAGCGCGCCGAGAAAGCGCACATCGGGATAGCGGGCGCGCAGCCGCGCCAGATCGGGGCCGTTGCCAACCACGACTTTCGTGCCCGGCACATCGGCATCGAGGAACGCGGCCAGATTCTTTTCCACTGCCACGCGGCCAACGTTGAGCAGAATCGGCCGGGGCAGATCCGCCAGCGCTTCGAGCGGGGCATGGCCGGGGTGAAACAGGCTCGCATCGATCCCGCGCGTCCATGCCGTGGCCTGGCGCAGCCCGCGGCCTGCCAGTTCGGCCGCCAGCGTGGGGGTGGAAACCAGCACGGCATGGCTGGGTTCGTGGAAGCGGCGCATGATCGGCCAGAAGCGGTCCGGGCTGAGCCCGGTACGCACGGCCGCATAATCCGGAAAGCGGGTGTGAAAGGCGCTGGTGAAAGGCACCTCATTGGCCTTGCACCACCCGCGCGCTGACCAGCCAATCGGTCCCTCGGTCGCGATATGGACGATATCGGGGACAAACTGTGTCAGCATCCGCCGGGTGCCGAAGCGCGGCAGCATGGCGAGGCGGATTTCGCTGTAGCCTGGCAGGCCGAAGGTGAAGAACTGGTTCGGCGTGACCAGCATCACCTCGTGCCCGCGCGCGGTTACATGCTCCACCGTGGTCGCCAGAGTGCGCACGACGCCATTGACCTGCGGGTGCCAGGCATCGGTGCAAAGCGCTATTCTCATGCGTCTTCCTCGATCCGGGCGGGCTTGGCAGCCGCTTTCACAGACTTGGCCTGTGCTTCCTCGAAGCAGATCGCGGCCCAATCGATGATCGAGCTCGCCCCGGCGGCGTCTTCGACCAGCGCGGTGCAGCTTTCCACCCAGTCGCCGTCGGTGTAGTACGTCACATCACCGATCTGGCGGATCTCGGCGCAATGGATATGCCCGCAGACTACGCCGTCCACAGCCATGTCGCGCGCGGCATGAGCCACGGCTTCCTCGAACGCGCAGACGAACTGGACGGCATTTTTCACGCGCTTCTTGAGATAGGCCGAAAGCGACCAGTAGGGCAGCTTCATCAGCCTGCGCCCCTTGTTGTACCACCGGTTGGCGCGCAGCAGCACGGCGTAAGCCTGATCGCCCAGGAACGCGAGCCAGCGGGCATAAAGTACCACGCCATCGAACTTGTCGCCATGGGTCACCAGCAGGCGGCGGCCATCCGCAGTGGTGTGCACCGCCTCCAGCGCAATCTCCACGCCGCCGAAGCTCATCCCTGCATAAGGGCGCAGCATCTCGTCGTGATTGCCCGCAATCAGCACCACGCGGGTGCCGCGATGCGCCATCTTGAGCACGCGGCGCACCACTTCATTATGGGCATCGGGCCAGTACCACCCGCGCGAAAGCCGCCAGCCATCCACGATATCGCCGACCAGATAGAGCGTCTCGCATTCGATGCTGGCAAGGAAATCGAGCAGCATATCGGCGTTGCAGCCGCGCGTGCCGAGGTGGATATCGGAGATCCACACCGTGCGCAGCTTGCGCTTGGGCCGGAAGCCGCGCGGTTCGGGCAGATCGAGCCAGTCGGGAATGGACTTGGCGATTTCGGTTACGGCGGGGGACGTTTCCCAGGCTTGTGCGCGGCGGGTCATGGCAAGGCCCTTGTTTCAGTTGGATCACTGAACCGAATCGGTGTCACAATCGCGTTTCGTTCACATGGCACCGTGTCACGCCATTGTCATGAAACGGCCTGTTTGCCCGATTTATCCACAGATTGATCAACAAGGTGACGCGGGCGCGCCGAGCCGGTAAGGATCGCGGCGATGCTCACGGGTTTGTCCATTCGCAATGTCGTCCTGATCGAAGCGCTGGACCTTGCGTTCGGGCGCGGGCTGGGCGTGCTCACCGGGGAAACCGGCGCGGGCAAATCAATCCTGCTGGATTCGCTGGGGCTCGTGCTGGGCGACCGCGCCGATGGCGGCCTGATCCGCGCTGGCACGGACGAGGCGAGCGTGACGGCGACGTTCGAGTTCGCGCAGCTGCCGGGTGCGCTGGCCACTGCGCTGGCCGAAGCAGAGATCGCGGCCGAGCCGGGCGAGGCGCTGATCATCCGCCGCCGTCTGCGCGCAGAGGGCAAGAGCGGCAGCGGGGGTGCCGTCGGCAGCCGCGCGTTCGTCAATGATCAGCCGGTCAGTGTTGCGCTTTTGCGCGAACTGGCGCGCGGTCTGGTCGAACTGCATGGGCAGCACGATGATCGCGGTCTCGTCAACGCGCGCGGCCACCGGGCCTTGCTGGATCGCTATGCCCGCGCCGATGTCGCCGAAGTTGCTGCGGCGTGGGACAAGTGGCGCTGCGCCGAAACCGCGCTGGCCGATGCGCAGGCGCGGCTCGCGGCGGCTTCGGCGGAACAGGATTTGCTGATCGCGCATTTGGCCGAACTGGCGCTGCTGGCGCCGGAGGAAGGCGAGGAAGCCGAACTCGCCGGGCAGCGTGCGGCCATGCAGAAGGGCGAGCGCCTTTCGGGCGATCTGGCCGAATTGCAGCACTTGTGGACCGGTTCGGATTCGGCGCTCGCCACCTTGCGCAGTGCCTCGCGTCGGCTTGACCGGATCGCGCACGAACATCCGCTGCTGGCCGAAGCGCTCGAAGCGCTCGACCGGGCCGTGATCGAGGCGAGCGAAGCCGAGGACAAGCTGGACAAGGCAGCCGAGGCGCTGTCGCACGATCCGCTGCTGCTGGACCGGATCGAGACGCGCCTGTTCGATTTGCGCGCGGCGGGCCGCAAGCATGGCTGCACGGTGGACGAACTGCCCGCGCGCATGGCCGAAATGCGCGCTGCGCTCGATCGGATCGAGGGCGGTGAGGCCGCGATTGGCGATCTGGCCCGCGCCGCGCAGGATGCCGGGCTGGACTATCGCGCCAAGGCGGAAAGCCTCTCTGTTACCCGCGCAGAGGCGGCGCGGCGGCTCGATGCGGCGGTGGCAGCAGAGCTGGCGCCGCTCAAGCTCGATGCGGCGCGTTTCCGCACGGCTGTCCTCCGCCTGCCGGAGGACCGCTGGGGCCCGCAGGGTGTCGATGCCGCCGAATTCCTGATTTCCACCAACCCGGGTGCAGATTTTGCGCCTCTGGCCAAGATTGCATCGGGCGGCGAGCTTTCGCGCTTCATTCTCGCACTCAAGGTTGCGCTGGCCGAAGAGGGCGGGGCGGCGACCGTGATCTTCGACGAGATCGACCGGGGCGTGGGCGGCGCAGTGGCCAGCGCCATCGGCGAGCGCCTCGCGCGGCTGGCCAGCGGCGGACAGCTGCTGGCCGTGACGCACAGTCCGCAAGTGGCCGCGCGCGGAACCGCGCATTACCTCATCGCCAAGTCCTCCGAAGGCACCGTCACGCGCACGTCTGTGGTGCAACTGGGGGCAGAGGGGCGGCAGGAGGAAATCGCACGGATGCTTTCAGGCGCCGAGATCACGCCCGAAGCGCGCGCGCAGGCCGAGCGCCTGCTCGAACAGGCCTGAGATTTTTCCGCATGAAGACGCATCCGCTCGACCGGCCCATCTGGTCGCTGCTCCATGGCCCGCAGGCCGCGCTGGCGGTGGCCCATGGCACAGTCTGCCGGATTGACCCCGCTTACGGCCCCTTCGCCGCCGCCGCGCCGGGGCATGAGGCGCAGCTGGCCGCGCTGCTCACCAGCGCAGAGGATGAGATCTGGCTGCTGGAAGCCGAAGAGCAGGCCCCTCCGCCCGGAACCCGCGTGCTGCGCACCGCGCCGTTGCTGCAGATGATCGCGGATGGGCCGCTTGAGGCTGCGGCCATTGATCCCGAACTGGCCTTGATGACCGAGGCTGATGCCCCCGACATGATCGCGCTGGCGCTGGAAACCCAGCCCGGACCCTGGCGCGCGCACACGCACCGCTATGGCCCTTTTTATGGCCTGCGCGAGGAAGGCCGCCTGATCGCGATGGCCGGCGAACGTATGCGCCCCGCGCCCGGCTTTGCCGAACTCAGCGGCGTGTGCACTGCGCCCGGCCGGCAAGGACGGGGCCTTGCCGGCCGCATGATCCGCCGGGTGCTGGCGGGATTTATTGCAGAGGGGCAAATCCCCTTCCTGCACAGCTATGCCTATAATGCCCACGCCATCCGCCTTTACGAATCGCTGGGCTTTCGCGCACGCCATGCTCTGGTGGTAACAGTGCTGGGGAGGGCGGAGTGAGCAACTCTGGCTCTAAAGCCCCCTCCTCTTCAGAGGAGGGAGCCATGACTGCCATATCCGAAGCCGATGCGGCGAACGAACTGATGCGCCTTGCGCGGCAGATCGCGCATCATGATCGGCTCTATCATGCGCAGGATGCGCCCGAGATCAGCGACGCCGAGTATGATGCGCTGGTGCGGCGCAATGCCGAGCTGGAAGCGGCATTCCCGCATCTGATCCGCGCCGACAGCCCCAGCCGGAAGGTGGGGCACGAAGTGGCCGCCTCGCCGCTTTCCAAGGTGGCGCACGAGGTGCGGATGATGAGCCTCGACAACGCGTTTTCGGACGAGGAAGTCGAGGAATTCGCCGCGCGGGTGCGCCGTTTCCTCGCGCTGGCGCCGGATGCAGAAGTGGCGATGACCGCCGAGGACAAGATCGACGGCCTGTCGTGCTCGCTGCGCTATGAAAACGGCCGCCTCGTGCGCGCCGC
This sequence comes from Novosphingobium sp., assembly GCA_027490345.1. Lineage (GTDB taxonomy): Bacteria > Pseudomonadota > Alphaproteobacteria > Sphingomonadales > Sphingomonadaceae > Novosphingobium. The sequence goes on along the minus strand of JAIXYF010000369.1, from coordinate 1,160 downwards.
AACGCGCGGTGACGGGCAGGTGGGTGAGGATGTGACGGCCAATGTGGCGCATATCCGTGATATCCCGCAGCAGCTTTCGGGCGATGCGCCTGCGGTGTTCGAGATCCGGGGCGAGGTCTATATGGCCAAGGCGGATTTTGCCGCGCTCAATGCCGCGCAGGAAGAGAAGGGCGACAAGCTCTTCGCCAATCCGCGCAATGCCGCCGCCGGATCGCTGCGGCAGAAGGATGCGAGCGTCACCGCCAGCCGCCCTTTGCGCTTCCTTGCGCATGGCTGGGGCGCGGCGAGCGCGGTTCCCGGTGAGACGCAGTTCGCTGTGATGCAGCAGATTGCGGCATGGGGCGTGCCGGTTTCGCCGCTGCTGGTGCGCTGCACCTCGGTCGCGGCGATGGTCGAGCATTTCCGGGCCATCGGCACGCAGCGCCCTTCGCTGCCCTATGATATTGACGGCGTGGTCTACAAGGTCGACCGGCTCGATTGGCAGGAGCGGCTGGGCTTCGTTGCCAAGGCGCCGCGCTGGGGTCTTGCGCGCAAGTTTCCGGCAGAGCGCGCCGAAACGGTGATTGAGGCCATCGACATTCAGGTGGGCCGCACTGGCAAGCTGACCCCGGTGGGCCGCCTGCGCCCGGTGCTTGTGGGCGGCGTAACCGTCACCAACGTCACGCTGCACAACCGCGATGAAATCGGACGGCTTGGCGTGCGGGTGGGGGACCGGATCGTGCTGCAGCGCGCAGGCGACGTGATCCCGCAAGTCGTCGAGAACCTCACGCGGGATGAGGCGCGCGAGGCTTATCCGTTCCCCGATCATTGCCCGGAATGCGGGTCTGAAGCGGTGGCCGAGGAAGGCGAGGTCGATGTGCGGTGCACCGGCGGCCTGATCTGCCCGGCGCAGCGGGTGGAGCGCTTGCGCCACTTCGTCAGCCGGGGCGCGCTTGATATCGAAGGGCTGGGCGAGAAGACGATTAGAAGGCTGTTTGAGCAAGGCCTCATTCAAAACCCGGCCGATATTTTCAGGCTGAAGGAGCGCAAGCCTGAACTCCTTGCGATGGGTAAGGACGTTGAAACATCAGTGGACAACCTGCTTGTGGCCATCGAAGCAAAGCGCAACCCTGATGCTGCGCGGCTGCTTTTCGGGCTTGGCATCCGCCATATCGGTGCGG
>JAIXYF010000221.1 GCA_027490345.1 Novosphingobium sp. | reverse complement strand
GCAACGAGAAGAAGGCCACAGAGAAGGATCTGTGGATCAAGTGCCCCTCGTGCCAGGAAATGCTGTTCGTGGCCGATTACGAGGACAACCTCTCGGTCTGCCCGCGCTGCGATCATCACGGCCGCATCGGCGCGGGTGAGCGCCTTGCGCAGCTGCTCGACGCCGGGTTTGAGAGTCTGCCCGCACCCCGCGTGCGCGAAGACCCGCTCAAGTTCCGCGATACCAAGCGCTATACCGACCGCCTCAAGGCCGCCCGCGCTGCCAATCCCCAGCCCGATGCGCTGACCGCCGCTGTCGGCAAGATCGATGGCCACAAGGCTGTCGTCGGCGTGCAGGATTTCGGCTTCATGGGCGGCTCGATGGGCATGGCCGTGGGCGATGCCTTCATCGCGGCCACGGAAGCCGCCATCGCCAACAAGTGCCCCTTCATCGCCGTGACCGCCGCTGGCGGCGCGCGCATGCAGGAGGGCATCCTCAGCCTCATGCAGATGCCGCGCACCACCGTCGCCATCAACCGGATGCGCGCGGCGGGCCTGCCCTATATCGTCGTCCTTACCGATCCGACCACTGGCGGTGTGACGGCCAGCTACGCCATGCTCGGCGATATCCAGATCGCCGAACCCGGCGCGCTCATCGGCTTTGCCGGCCAGCGCGTGATTCAGGACACGATCCGCGAAAAGCTCCCCGAAGGCTTCCAGCGCGCCGAATACCTCCACGCCCACGGCATGATCGACATGGTCATCGGCCGGCACCAGCTCAAGGCGACGCTGGCGAAGACCATAGGGTATCTGATGGCGGCGCAGGCGGCATAGTTAGCCCCTCCGACCCGCTGACGCGGGCCACCTCCCCGAGACAAGCTCGGGGAGGAATATCAGGCACCCAATCCCTCCCCGAGCTTGTCTCGGGGAGGTGGCAGCCCGCAGGGCTGACGGAGGGGACTTTTGCGCGACTTCGCCATTTCCGATAGCCCCCGCGTCCAGCGCCAACTGGACCGCCTCGGCGCGCTGTCGCTCCCGCAAGGCCGTCTGGGCCTCGACACCGTGCGCGAGATCTGCGCGCGCCTCGGCAACCCGCAAAACAAGCTCCCGCCTGTGTTCCACGTCGCAGGCACCAACGGCAAAGGCTCGACTTGCGCCTACTTGCGCGCCATTCTCGAAGCGCAGGGCCTCGTGGTCCACACCGCCACCAAACCGCACCTCGTGCGCTACAACGAACGCATTCGCGTCGCCGGAAAGCTGATCAGCGACGACAGCTTGGCCGATCTGCTCGAACGCGTACTCGATGCCTCAGCAGACCTCGGCCCCAGCTTCTTCGAAGTCACCACCGTCGCCACCTTCCTCGCTTTCGCCGAAACCCAGGCAGACGCATGCGTGATCGAAACCGGCCTCGGCGGGCGGCTTGATGCCACCAATGTGCTGGAAAACCCCGCCGTCTGCGGCATCGCCACTTTGGGCATCGACCACGAGTCCTTCCTGCTGGTGCCCGAAGCCGGAACCCCCGAAGAGCCGCTCGCTCGGATCGCCTTCGAGAAAGCGAGCATCGCCAAACCCGGCGCGCCCTTGGTGGTGCAAAGCTACGCGGCCAGCCCGCTCGCCAGCGTCCTCGCCACCGCCAGCCACATCGGCGCACCCGTCCACCTGCGCGGCCGTGATTGGTCAGCCGAAGTGGGCGAGACGATCCAGTACCGCGACGCGCGGGGGCTGCTCGAACTTCCCCTCCCCACGCTGGCAGGTGCGCATCAGGCCGACAACGCCGCGCTCGCTGTCGCCATGCTGCGCCACCAGAGCGTCGTGGCGGTCTCGACCGAAGCCATGGCGGCAGGCATCCGCGCCGCCCGCTGGCCCGCCCGCCTCCAGCGCCTCGGCACCGGCCCCCTCACCGCGCTGGCGGGCAACCGCACCGTCTGGCTAGACGGCGGCCACAACCCCGATGCCGGCGAAGCCATCGCACGCCACTTTGCAGGCAGCGCGCCGCTCCACCTCGTCATGGGCATGCTGACCTCGAAAGACCCCAGCGCCATCCTCGCGCCGCTGGCGGGCAAGCTCGCGACCGTCTCCATCGTCCCCGCGCCGGGCCACGAAGCCCACAGCCCCGCAGACTTTGCGCCGTTCACCACGCTCCCGGTGGCCAGCTTCGCGAATGTGGCAGACGCCCTCGCCGCGCTGCCAGACGAGGGCGATGTCCTGATCGCAGGCTCGCTCTACCTCGCGGGCGATGTGCTGAGGCGCAACGACGAAGCGCCGGACTGAACCCTAGCGAGAACACCCTTCGACAGGCTCAGGGTGAGCGGGAATATGTTCTAGAAATGCAAAAGGGCCGCTCATCCTGAGCTTGTCGAAGGATCAGGCGCAACGTCGGCCACCCGCTCCCGCGCCACCCGCACCCATTCCGCGCAGACGAACGCCACCGCCACCAGCCCCGCCGCCGCCGTCCAGCGGAACACCGTGGCATAACCATAGAGGTCGAACGCCTCCCCCGCGATGCCCCGGCCCAGCGATCCGATCAGGAACGTCAGCGAAGACATCAGCGCATATTGCACAGCAGTGTACTGCTTCGAAACGATGCCGGAGAGGTAGGCCACGAACGCCGCCCCTGCGATCCCGGTCGAGATGTTTTCGAACGAAATTGCCAGCAGCAGCCGGATCATGCGCGGATCGAACCCGAACAGTGCAAACAGCCAGTGCAGCCCCACCGCCTTGCCCACCGCGTCAATCGCCACCGCGCCCTCGGCCAAGTCCGCATAAACGAAATTGCCCAGCATCGGCAGGATCGCGCCGATCAGGATCGTCGGCATCCG
>JAIXYF010000390.1 GCA_027490345.1 Novosphingobium sp. | reverse complement strand
CGCAATAGTCGATCAGCCCGCGCGGACGACCGACTTGCGCCATCACCTTGTCGCACGCGTCGATGCACAGCGCGCAGGTGATGCAGCCGATCTGCGGCCCCTCGCGGATGTCGATCCCCGTCGGGCACACCGCCACGCATTGCTTGCAATCGATGCAGTCGCCCAGCGGGCTGGCTGCCCCCCCCAAATCTCTCTTGGTCGCTTCCTTGAGCGATCCGCGCGGCTCCCCCCGCCAGGGCTTGTAGGTCACCGTCAGTGAGTTCTCGTCCAGCATCGCGGTCTGGATGCGCGGCCAGGGGCACATATAAATGCACACCTGTTCGCGCATGAAGCCGCCGAGCCAGAAGGTCGTGAACGTCAGGATGCCCGTGCAGGCATAGGCCACGGGCGCGGCCGTTCCGGTCCAGAATTCGCGCTGCAAGGTGGGCGCATCGGCAAAGTAGAAAATCCACGCGCCGCCGGTCACGAAAGCGATGCCGAGGTAAACGCTCCACTTGAATACCCGCCGGGCAAACTTCGCCGGAGTCCACGGCGCGGCATTGAGCCGCATCTGCGCATTGCGGTCCCCGTCGATCATCCGGTCGACATGCTGATAGAGGTCGGTCCACACCGTTTGCGGGCAGGCATAGCCGCACCACGCCCGGCCCACCGCGCTGGTCACAAGGAACAGGCCGATCCCCGCCATGATCAGCATCCCGGCCACGAAATAGAATTCCTGCGGCCAGATTTCGATATCGAACATGTAGAACCGGCGGTGCGCCAGATCGACCAACACCGCCTGGTCCGGCGCGTGCGGCCCCCGGTCCCAGCGGATCCACGGCGTGCCCCAATAAATCGCGAGGCACACCGCCATAACCAGCCACTTGAAGCGGCGGAACGGCCCGTCGACCTTCTTCGGGAACACCGCCGTCCGCTTGGCATAGAGCGGCTGGGGCACATTGGGATCAAGCGCGTTCATGGGGGTTACTGCACCGCCCCCGCTGCCGGAGCCGGAACTGCAGGCGCAGCCTCGCCGCCGCCTAGCGAATGGACATAGACGCTGAGCATCTTGATCGTCACCGGATCGAGCCGCCCGGCCCATGCGGGCATCACCCCGGCGTGGGCATTGGTCACTGTCTCGGTCAGGCTCGCGCGGTCGCCGCCATAGAGCCAGATCTTGTCATTCAGCCTCGGCGCACCGACGCCCCGGTTTCCTTCGCCCGCCGCGCCGTGGCAAACGGCGCAATTGTTGGCATACATCAGCGCCCCGCGCCCCGCAGCCGCGCCCGCAGGCTCCTGCTTGCTCAGCGCCCGCACGTGGCTGACCACATCCTGCACTTCGGCCGCTTTCAGGATACCGTTACGCCCGAAGGCAGGCATCAGGCTGGCGCGCGTGGCATCATTGCCCGGCTGGCGAATGCCGTGGACCAGCGTCTGCTGGATCGCCTCCAGATCGCCGCCCCACAGCCAGTCATCGTCGTTGAGGTTGGGATAACCCTTCCCGCCCGCCGCACCCGAACCGTGGCACTGCACGCAGTTCACCTTGAACGCGGCGCGTCCGCCATCAATCGCCGCGCGCTGCAGCGCCGGATTGGCCGCCAGCGCGTTGATCGGCGTGGCCGCAATGGCATCGCGCACGCCCTGGCGCTCGGCCTTTTCGCGCGCAAGATCATCGGCCAGCAAGCCCCGGCTGCTCCAGCCCAGCGTGCCCGCGCTAGCCGAATGCAGCATCGGGATCGCCGGATAGAGCACGACATAGCCCAGCGAAAAGGCAATCGAGGCGTAGAACGTCCACAGCCACCAGCGCGGCAGCGGCGTATCGAGTTCCTCGATCCCGTCCCACTCATGGCCCACCTTGGCCGTGCCGGTGGCGTCATCGATCGCTTTTGCGGCGTGTGATTTATCATGCGTCATCGCGTTTACCCTCGAATTCCTTGGCATCCTCGAAGATCGAGAGGGCCGCATCGCGGCTCATCGCCTGCCCGCCCGGGCGAAACGGCCAGAGGCACAGCGCCACAAACACCAGCGCCATGATCATCAGCCCCCAGCTGTCAGCCAGATGCCGCAGCTGGTCGTATGTCGAATGGCTGGAAAGCTGCAGGAAAGCGCTCATCGGCCCTGCTCCTTCGCCAGATGTTCCTGCGCCGCCGGGGCGTTCACATCGACCATCGTGCCTAGCACCTGCAGATAGGCGACCAGCGCATCCATCTCGGTGAGGCGCTTGGGATCGCCATCGAAATCACGCGCCGAAGCCTTGGGATAGTGCTTCAGCAGCGGTGCGTGATCCGCTTCGGGATCGGCCTGCGCTGCCATGTCATCGTTCGCTGCGGCGATTGCCTCGGCGGAATAGGGCACACCCACCCGCGCCAGCGCCTGCAGCGCGGGCACCATGTGCCCCTGATCGAGCAGTTGCGCCTTCAGGAAGTCATAGTTCGGCATGATCGATTCCGGCACCAGTTCGCGCGGGGCGGAGAGGTGCTGGACATGCCATTCATCCGAATACTTGCCGCCCACGCGCGCCAGATCCGGTCCGGTGCGCTTCGATCCCCACTGGAACGGATGGTCGTACATCGATTCCGCAGCGAGGCTGTAGTGGCCATAACGCTCCACTTCGTCGCGGAACGGGCGGATCATCTGGCTGTGGCAGGTATAGCAGCCCTCGCGCACATAGATGTCGCGCCCGGCCTGCTCCAGCGGGGTATAGGGGCGCATCCCCTGCACTTTTTCGATCGTGTTATCGATCCAGAACAGCGGCGCGATCTCGACGATCCCGCCCACCGTCACCGCCGCGAAGGCGAGCACGCCCAGCAGGGTAACGTTGCGTTCCAGCTTCCGGTGGCGTTCCAGAAATGTCGTAGCCATGTCGGTATCTCCTGAACGGCCGGGTCAGATGGCAATAGCGGGGGCGAGCGGTACGTCGCGCGCCGGATCGAAAGCGGCGGAATGCATCGGCGCTTCGCTGCGATAGTGGCCCAGGATGGTGCGCGTGATATTCAGCGCCATGACCGCCGCGCCCGAAAGGTAGAGCAGCCCGCCCACAACCCGCAGCGCATACATCGGATGCAGCGCGGCCACCGTGTCGGCGAACGAGTTCACCAGATACCCGTCCGGCCCGTATTCGCGCCACATCAGCCCCTGGGTGATCCCTGCCACCCACATCGCGGCGGTGTAGAAAACGATCCCCAGCGTCGCGAGCCAGAAGTGCCAGTTCACCATGCGCAGCGAATAGAGGCGTGTCCGGCCCCACAGGCGCGGCGCAAGGTAATAGAGGCAGCTGAACGTGATCATACCGTTCCAGCCCAGCGCGCCCGAATGCACGTGGCCGATGGTCCAGT
>JAIXYF010000345.1 GCA_027490345.1 Novosphingobium sp. | reverse complement strand
CGGGGCCACGATGTTGATCGCAGATGGTAGCACGGTGACGCTCAAGCGCCGCAAGGGCAACGGCAAGACACTGGCTGACCTGTCTGGAACGGCGCTCGATGACACAGTCCTTGCGCCGGTGCTGGGTGCTATCACACGGGAGCGGTTCGAAACGCTCTTTGGTCTGAACCACGAAACCTTGCGCAACGGCGGGGAGCGATTGCTTAACGCCGATGGCGACATCGGGCGTCTGATTGTCGAAGCAGGCGGCGGCTTGCGCACGCTGGTATCTCGCCTCGAAGGTATCGACGGCGAAGCGGACAAGCTCTTCGATACGAGGCGGTCGGTAAATCGTGTTTTCTACCAGCAGCTGACGGCATTCGAGGCAGCCGAGAAGACGGCACGCGGCTCGCAGCTGACCCGAGAGACCTTTAAGCAGACGCGCAAGGCATCGCTCGCAGCCGCGGAAAAGCTCGAGGCCCTGCGATCAGAGAGGCGCAGCCTCGGCGCATCGACGTCCCGGCTGGAGCGCGTCCTGCGAGTCGTGCCCTATTTGCGTCAGCTGGCTAACGTTACACTGGATCTGGTCGGCTACGACGATGTCGCGGCCTTCCCGGATGATTTCGCGGCCAAGATGCGGATTGCTCTGGACCAGCGCAACAAGGCTGAAACGCGGCTCGAGGGCGCGATCGAGCGGCGGAACCGCCTGAAGGCACGGCTTGATGCGCTGGTGGTGAACCCGGGTCTCAAAGCCGCCGAACAGCGGGTGCGTGATCTGGGCGAACGCGCCATTCACGTCAGCAAGGCCCGGTCCGATCGTGCCAATCGTCAGCGCGAGATTGATGACGGCGAGGCTCAACTGGCGGCGCTGCGCCGGATGCTTGGCCTGCCGGCCGATGCGGACCTTGCACCACTGATCCCGGACCAGTCTGCCCTCAATCTTGTGCGCTCGGCTGCCGACGAGATGGTGGAACGCCGTCCAAGTCTGGCTTCTGCCAGAAAGCGCCTTGGCGAACTGGCGGCTTCGCTTGCGGCAATTGACGATCGTTTGGAAGCGGCACGCCTGGCGGGGCATAATGCTCCGCCCGAGGCGTCATCATCGGCCTTTGCCAGCCTTGCGGCCCAGAAGTCGGCGCACCAGGCACGTCAGCAGGCGCTGGATACTGACAGCGCAACATTGACCGGACGGCTCAAGGCGCTTGGCTTCGATACTATCGATGCGCTTGCCACCCTGCCATGCCCCAGCGTTGACGATATTCGCAGTGAGCAGGCCGCGCGCGAGGCGTTGACCTCGCAGATCGAGGATCAGGCCAAGCTGAAGCGACAGGCCGAGCGCGAGATTTCAGCCGGTGAGGCTGAGATTGGCTCGCTTCAGGCATCCGGGACCATTGCAAGTGATGCCTCTCTTGCCGAGGCGCGCACTCTGCGCGCCGATGCCTGGAGGCCGATAAAGACGGCATATGTCGCGGGACAGCTGCCCGATGACGGCGCTGCTCGCCTCGCTATTGCTGACGGTCTGGAAACGGCAATCGTGTCTGCAGACGAACTTGCCGATCGCCGCGCGGCAGAGGCAGAACGGGCTGCATCGCTCGCACTCGCGTTGCGGCGCGTCGCGGAGGCAAGGGCTGCGGTCACGGCAGCAGAGACCGAGACGGCCGCGCTTGTCGCGCAAGGCGAAGTGCGCATCGCGCAATGGGGGAACAGTTTTCCGCAAGTGCTGGTCAAACACCCGGAACTGGCGTCGCTGCTCCAATTTGCCCAGGCCCGACATTTGGTGCTGGATGAATCAGAACGCTTGCGGAATTCGGCAAATGCACTGGCTTTGGAAGAGGCCCAGCTTGCGCCGGCGGTCGAGTTGCTCGAGCGAATCGAACAGAGCCGCAAGCTCGATACCACATTGTCGTTCGCGGCCCGGGTCAGCGCGGTGCAAAACGCCATTTCCCGGCACGAACAAGCACATGCCGAATATGGCAGGGACACGCGGGACCGGGAGGACTTGGCGCGGCAGCACAAGCTGGTTGAGGCGGAAGTGCAACAATTGTCGGACGCACAGGCCGCCTGGGATGCGGCATGGCCTGCGGCAACAGGTGCGCTGGGGCTCAAACCCGACATTTCGCCGGCAGATGCCAACAGTGCGGTCACCGAATGGGTGGGCGCACGCGGTGTGCTTACGGCAATAGGGCAGGCCCGCCAGCGGCTAAAGCGCATGGACGACGACGAGACGAGCCTTGCGAAGGATGTCCGCAGCCTCGCGACCGAACTCGCCATCGAGATCGGCGAAGACTGTGTGGTTGCAGCGCAGATGGTGCTGGCCCGATTTACCGACAACGCAACAGCGCAAACGCAATATGACGGGGTACTGCCCGACTTTGAAGAGGCGAAGGTCGAGGCCGACCAGGCGCAAGAGGCCCTTGGCACCGCTCGGGAGGAGCTGGCTACGCTCGCGGCTTCGGCAAAACTTGATGGCGGCGATGATGGGGCCCTTCTGGACGCAGCTTCACGGTGTGAAGCACGTATGGCTTTGTGCAATGAGATCGCTCTGGCCGAACGCACCGCGACGGACGTGGGCGACAAGCTTGATCTCGCTACCTTGCGGGCGGAATGGGATGAACGCGACCTCGATGAGGTTCGCGCGGAACTGTCCGAGCAGACATCGCGTGCTAGCGAGATCGAGAGCGAAATCGAGGCAGCCATTCTCGCCGAGAAGGCGGCAAAGGACGACCTTGCTGCCTATCTGAGCCAGAGCGAGGTCAATCACGCCGTTGCCGAACGCGAAGCGGCGGCAGCGCAGATGCATCTCGCCCTCGAACGCTATCTCGAGCTATCGGTTGCGCGCGAATTGGTGACGGCGGCCATGGCAACGATCCGCGCAGAACAGCAAGATCCGCTCATTGCGCGGGCAGGCGAACTGTTCACGGCAACGACACTCGGTGAATTTGCCGGAATCGAGACCGATATCGATGACAAAGGCCATCCGGTCGTGGTTGGACGGCGACCCGTGCGATCTGCGGTTCGGCCGCGCGCTCGTTGGGCAGAAAGATGCGCGTCGGGCAGCTTTCGATGATGGCAGGCGCGATGGCCGACCTCTCGATGTCGGCAAGGCTCTGGGTCGCGAAGATGACGCTCGCATTCTTCTTGCGCAGCGTCTTCAGCCATTCGCGCAGCTGTGCGGCGAAGGCCGGGCTGTCGAGAACAAGCCAGCCT
>JAIXYF010000434.1 GCA_027490345.1 Novosphingobium sp. | reverse complement strand
TCCAGATAGTCGTGGAGGCCAAACTCGCCCCATTCACGCCCGTTGCCCGATTGCTTGTAGCCGCCGAAGGGCGAGCAATAGTCCTGCCCGGCGCCGTTCACATAGACGCTGCCCGCACGCACCGCGCGCGCCACGCGCCGCGCGCGCGCCATGTCGCCGCTCTGCACATAGCCGGCGAGGCCATAAGGCGTGTCGTTGGCAATCGCGATGGCCTCCGCCTCGTCCTTGAACGGGATCATCACGAGTACGGGTCCGAAGATTTCCTCGCGCGCCACGGTCATCTGGTTGTTCACCCCGGCAAACACCGTGGGCTTTACATAATAGCCGCGCTCGAACCCATCGGCCCGGCCCGGACCGCCTGCCACGCACTGCGCGCCCTCAGCAATCCCGGCCTCTATCAGGCGCTGGATCTTGTCATAGTGCACTTTGCTGACGACCGGGCCGATGTGCGGGCCCTTTTCCTGGGGATCGCCCAGCTTCACGCTTTCAGCCACCGCCTTGGCGACGGCCACCGCTTCATCATAGACCGAGGCTTCGACCAGCATCCGCGTCGGCGCGTTGCACGATTGGCCTGAATTGCCGAAGCAATGCCGCACCCCTCGCGTGACCGCCGCCTTTACGCCCGCGTCAGCAAACACGATGTTGGCGGATTTGCCGCCGAGTTCCTGGCTGACGCGCTTGACCGTCTCAGCCGCCGATTTGGCCACCTGAATGCCTGCGCGGGTTGAGCCGGTGAAGGAAACCATGTCGGCCTCGGGATGGCTGGTCAGCGCATCGCCAATGCTGGGGCCAGTGCCGTGGACCATGTTGAACACGCCTGCCGGGAAGCCTGCCTCATGGATGAATTCGGCAAACAGCTGCGCCGAAAGCGGGGCAATTTCGCTGGGCTTGAGCACCATCGTGCAGCCTGCCACCAGCGCCGGGCCGACCTTGGCGGCGAGCTGGTTGATCGGCCAGTTCCACGGCGTGATCAGCACGCAAACGCCGACTGCCTCATGCACCAGCCGGCCGCGCCCGCCCATCGGCCGCTCCCACTCCATAGCGCGCGCGGCTTTCACCGTTTCCTTGAGGTGGCCGGGGCCGCATTCGGCCTGCGCATTGAACGAGAGATCATAAGGAGCGCCCATTTCGGTGCTGATCGCGCTGACCATCTCGTCATAGCGCGCCTCGAACACCGCAATCAGCTTCTCGACAAGGGCTAGGCGCTCCTCAAGGGCAAGCGCCGCATAGCCATCAAACGCGGCGCGCGCGGCCGCCATGGCGCTGTCCACATCATCGGGTCCGCACAGCGCGACATGCGCGCAAGGCTCTTCGGTGGCGGGATTGATCGCCTCGAACAGCGCGGTGGAGGTGGCCGGGAGAACCCACTGGCCGTTGATATAGGAGGGGAGGGGTTTCAATTCAGACATAACCGATAGCTCGCTTTTGATCTTCGACGATCGTTTTGGCCGCCATGAAATAGTGGAACGCAGCCCAGAAGCCGGTGGGGGCAAGGATGAGCAGGGCAGAGCGCAGCGAGGCCGCATCCGGCCCTGCAGGTCCGGCAAACCAGTCGCTCAGCAGGCCCACGCCCTGCGGCGCGACGATAAGATTGAACACATTGGCGATCAGCAGTGCAATCGCGCTGAACATCGCGCGCATCTTGGGCGGTGCCAGGTTCTGTCCGAGCGCGAAGGCGGGGCCGATGTAGAAATAGATGCCCGGAATGAACAGCCACAGCGAAATCGTCGCGAGCCACAGATCGTGGGTGTAGATCGCGATGATACCGGGCACGGTTGCCACGGCCGTCACCGCGCCCAGCAGATAGACGATCTTGCGCGGATCGGTGAACGAGGGGCGACCGAGGATCCACGCCGTCAGCAGCGAGGCGCCGATGCCCATGACAAGGTGGATCGGCCCGACAATCGCGCCCGCCGCGCCCACATCGATCTGGTAGGTGCGCTGCAGGAACGTGGGGATGAACCACATCAGGCCCCAACCCCACAGCGCCGCCACGCCGCTGCCCATCATCACATGCATCGCCGCACGCTGGCTGAGGCAGAAGCGCATGGTTTCCATCAGCGTCGGGTCATCATCGCTCTTGATCACATCGAGGCAGCCGCGCTTGGGTTCCTTGATCGTCAGCATGATCAGCGCCGCCAGCAGCACGCCCGGAATGCCAAGCACGAGGAACGCTGCGCGCCAGCCATAGGCATTGGCCACTGCGCCCGCCATGTCGGCGCCCAGCCAGGCCCCGATGGGCGCGCCGAGGCAGAAGATCGTCAACGCCATCGGGCGGCGCGCGGCGGGGAAATAATCGCAGATGATCGAATTGCACGAAGGCGTGCCGCCCGCCTCGCCGATGCCGACGCCCATGCGCGCCAGCAGCAGCTCGAAATAGCCGCGCGAAAGGCCGCACAGCGTGGTCATGGCCGACCACACGGTGATCGAAATCGCCAGCAGATTGCGCCGGTTATACCGGTCTGCGATCCAAGACAGCGGAATGCCCATGCTGACATAGAACAGCGCCAGCGAAACGCCGGTGAGGAAGGCGACCCCGCCATCGCTGAGCCCAAGATCGAGCCTGATCTGCTCCAGCACAGTCGACATCACATAGCGGTCCGCGATGTTGATCGTATAGGCCAGCATCATCACGAACAGCACGTACCAGCGCACGGTGACGGAGGCGTTCTCCTCTCCTGCGGGGGCGGTGGTCGCACCTATTGCTGCCATAGTCAGTTCCTGTCCCGGTTTTGGTTTAATGTATTCATTTCTGCTGCAACTGGGGCGCCAGCTCCGGGCCCAGCGCCGTGCGCAGCGCCTCGAGCCAGGGCTCGAAATTCTTCCATTGATCCAGCCCGTCGCGGAAGATCGGCTGGCGCACCTGTTCCGAACTGGGCGTGCGCACGCTGCGGCGGGTCTTGTGGAATTCGATGCAGCCCTGTTCGAACGGCAGGCCGCAATAGGCCAGGATGCGCCGCACGCTGGCTTCCAGATCCTCCACCACGTCCTCATGCTGCACGCGCAGCACGCGGCTGGGCAGCACCGCATCCCAGTGGTCCATCAGTTCGACATACGTCCGGTAGTAGCGGGCGATATCCTCGATCCCGTAGGTGAATTCCTGTCCTTGCGCGAACAGCTGCTTGAGGTTGCTGAAGCAGCACGCCATCGGATCGCGCCGCGCATCGATGATCTTCGCGTTCGGCAGGATCAGGTGAATGAGGCCGATATGCCGGAAGTTGTTAGGCATCTTGTCGATGAAGAAGGGCCGGCCCATTACCCGGTTGGGCATGGAATCCGTGATATACTGCGCGCCGAAGCGGCGCACGGCCTCTGCATCGAGGTCTTCCAGCGAGCCGGGATAGAGCGGCTGGTCGAAGTTGTGTTCGCGGCCTTGCAATTCGTGCACGATGCGCTGGATATCGGGCAGTTCCTGCGTGCCTTCCACCATGGAGTGCGAGGCGAGGATCTGCTCCAGCAGGGTAGAACCCGAACGCGGCAGTCCGAGCACGAAGATGGGGGAGGGATCATCCAGCCCCCAGCCTTCGCGCGCAGCGAAGAAGGCAGGCGTGCACACGCGCTTCTGTTCGCGGGTGTTGGTCTCGAACACTTCGGGGACATAGCCGTTGCCCGCGCGGTGCATGGCATTGCCGCGTTCATAGGCCGCCCATGAACCGGCGTAATCGGCCGCGTCCTCCAGCGCCTTGCCCAATGCGAAAGCGATGTGGATGCGGTCCACCTCGGCGGTGGTTGGCGCATCCAGCTCAGCCTGCATGACCGCGATGGATTCGGCCGAGAACCGGTAAGTCTTGAGGTTGGCCAGGCTCCACCAGGCATCACCGAAATCGGGCCGGTCGGCGGTGGCGGCCAGATAGGCGTCGATCGCCTCGGCAGTAAGGCCTTCCGTTTTCAAAGCGTGGCCGAGCCACAAATTGAGATCGGCCCGGCGCACGCGCGCGTCCAGCCCGTCGCCCGGAATTTCGGCCAGCATCGCGCGGTATTCGGGAATGACCCCGAGAAAATCGCCCAGGCCGACCTGGATCGTGGCGGCCTGGATGCGGTGGGCGTGATTGCGGGGATCGCGGCGCAGCAGCGGTTCCAGCGCCGCGCGCGCCTGCGGAAACTTGTGCCGCGCGATCAGCACCTGCACATATTCGTGCCGCGCCTCGTCATGATCGGGCACCATTCCCAGCACGCCCTCATAGAGCGCTTCGGCATCATCGAGCACATTGCGCTGATGGCCGATCTGGGCGAGGACGCGCATCGCCTCGGGATGATTGCCTGCTTCGAGCAGGAAGCGCCGGATCAGCGCTTCGGCTGCTTCCACTTCGCCATCGCCCTGCAGCACTTTGGCGTGAACAATGGGTGGCGGCAGGCTGGCGAGATGGGCGAAATGCCGCCCGGCCAGTTCGGCGCTGCGCTGGTCTCCGGTCATGCGGTAGAGCCCGTCGAGCATCCGCCAGCCCATCGCATGGGCCGGATTGATCGCCACGGCCCGGCGCAGATCGGCAATCGCGGCAGGCGCATCGCGCCGCGCGACATGGCACAGGCCGCGTTCAAGGAACATCTGACTGAAATCGGGGTGATGCTGCGCAAAGCGTTGCAGCGCCGCCAGCGCGGCCTCCGTCTGCTGCAGCATGCGCAGCGAATGGGCTTCGATCAGCAAGAGATCGCGGTTGGCCGGATCGGTTAACAGCAGACGCTGTGCTCCGGCTGAAGCCTTGGCATAATCACCAGCGGCCTGCAGGGCATGGAGTGCGCGAAGTTCTGCTTCCGACGGGGAAGGTTGCGGCGAAGGTATGGGATTGCCGGCCTGCACCGAGTGGATCTGCGTGGCCATTACCGTGCCTTTCCGCAGGCTTCGGTCCTCAACCTGTCAGACCTGGCCATCAACCTCGTCCATCAAAGATATGGCCCAACAAAGGTACTGCCCGAAAAAATGGCGGGCTTTTTCGGAAAGAAGGAGGCGATGCACTGGCACCGCCCCCGTTCTTCACCGACATCCAATTACATCTTGGTCGAGATCTTGATGCCGTACGTCAGCGGACGCACGATCGTCGACGTCTTGATGTACTGCGACGAGTTGGTGAACGTCGAGGCGTGGCTGTTGAACAGGTTTTCGCCGAAGATCGTCACCGTCCAATTGTCACGGCTGAAGCCGATCTGCGCATCAGCCAGGGCATAGCCCGGCATCTTGTAGCGCAGCACGGTCGTGGCCGGAACAATGATGCCGTTCGGGCCAAGCACGTTGCCGTTGCCCGGCACTTCACCATCAGGATAGGTCGAGGGCTGGTTGAACTGCGAGCTGATGTAGTTGGCACCAGCGCCGATGAACCAGTCCATGCCGCCCTTGCCGGCCCATTCGTAGCGGACGCGGATGTTGCCCTGGAACTTCGGGCTGAACGGCGTGATGCTGCCGACGCTGCCGAACGGGCTCTGCACGGGCAGCGGCGTGGCGGCGCCGTTGGCATCAAAGCCGCCGAAACGCTCGGTAAGGCAGTTGCCAAAGTTCGAGGCAGTCGGGTTGTTGACGATAAAGCAAGGGGCATTGGCCTGCTTGCTCTCGTTGTAGGTCGCCGAACCGTTGATCGTCAGGCCTTCATAAGGACGCGCGAAGAGCTGCGCTTCGACGCCCTTGATGTGGTAGGTCGGCCCATTGGTGGCAAACGCGGTGTTGCCGAAGCCGGCCGCCGGGTTGAAGAAGCCGATCTGGATGTTCTTCCACTCCATGTAGTAAGCGGAGAGGTTGAAGGTCATCTTCTTGTCGAACAGGTCGGTCTTGAGGCCGGCTTCCCAGTTGATCAGGTTGTCCGGCGAATAGGCGGCCGGAACCAGCAGCTGGAAGTTACGGCCATTGCCGCTGTTGACAGTGCTGCCCTTGCCGTCAGGACCGATGAACGGAAGACGCGGATCCTGCACACGGGCAGAGGGACCACGGTTGAACGCGCCCGGGCGGAAGCCTTCGCTATACGTGAAGTACAGCATGGTGCCGTCCTTCGGCTTCCAGGTGATCGTGCCCTTGCTGCGGAAGCCCTTGTAGGTGGACTTGAGGCCCAGCGCGTCGAGGTTCGAACCCGTCGTGCAGACCGGCACCTGATAGCAGCCGCCGTTGAACGAGGAGTAGACCGAACCGACCTGGAAGTTGTCGTAGTAGTAGTAGCGCGTGCCGGCCGTGATCGTCAGGTTCGGCGTGATGTCGAAATCGACCGAGCCGAATGCGGCATACTGCTTGTAGCCGCGCGTCACGTCCTGACCGAAGGAGACGCCCGGAGCACGCGGGCCACCGACGTTGAGCGTTGCGTTCGGGTTAGGCGCAACCTGACCGAGGCAGACCGTGCCGGCTGCCTGCAGCGCGGCGGCTGTCGAGCCGATACCGCAGTTCGGAATGGTCGTGTAGGACCAGTCCATGTTGTCCTGGATCTTGAAGTTCTCGTAGTAACCACCGACGATCGCACGGATGCGGCCCGTATCGGGCGACGAGATGCGCACTTCGTGGCTCTCGTGCGTGTTACGGACCTTGTCGTTCCAGCGGCTGTTCGGCTCATAGCAATAAGGCGCCTGGCCGACATTCCAGTAGTAGTTGGCACCGCCGGTGCACTGATAGAAGATGCCGTAGGTTGCGCGGGCGTAGTTGGTGTAATCACCCTGCTGGTTGATGTGACGCTTCAGATAGGCGCCGGTGTAGATCACCTTGAAATCGCCGATCTTGCCGTTCAGCGTCCACGCCGTGTTCCAGTAGTCGTCCTTGTTGTACTGGGGCGAGAACAGCGTCGAGGACAGGCCCGTCAGCGGTGCGTAGTCATAAGTGTAGGTCTGGACGGCGAAGGTGCCCTTCGATTCCAGCTTCTGATAGGCCTGCGTGACGAGCAGATCCCAGTCCGGCGTCATCTGCCAGGCGAGTGCGAGGCGGCCACCGGTGTAGTCGACCGGGTTGAAGTTGTCTTCGACCAGTGCGGCGTTGTCATACTTGCCATCGCGGCTCTGCTGGCCCGGGGTCAGCTGGTTGCCGTTGCCGTTGAACGCCAGATAATAGGCACCTAGGTCGGTCGGGCGGCGCGTGAAGGTCGAGAGCTTGTTGTCGATGTAGCCGCCGCGGTGGTCGTGATAAACGACCGCACGAATCGCCAGCTTGTCCTCGACGATCGGCACGTTGATCATCGCGTTGAACGCGCCGTTGGTGGTGCCGCCAGCGGTACCGCCGAAGGTGCCTTCGAAGCGGCCTTCGAACTTGCTCAGCTTGGGCTTGTTGGTGATGTAGCGCACCACACCGGCCTGCGCACCGCCGCCGAAGAGCGTGCCCTGCGGACCTTCGAGCACTTCGACGCGCTCCATGTCGGCGACATAGACGTCGGCGTTGCGTGCGGGGAACTGCATCGACTGGTCGTCAAGATACAGCGCGACGTTGGGGAAGCCGCCGATCGTGGCCGACGATTGCTGCCCGGCGAAACCGGCCGAAAGGCCGCGCAGGAAGATCGCGCCCTGGCCCGGGCCGTTGTTCGAGAAGGTGACGTTGGGCGTGTAGCGAAGCAGGCCTTCAATCGAAGTGACGTTGAGCTTGCTCAGCGTGTCGGTGCTGAACGCCTGAAGGGTCAGCGGCACGTCCTGGATCGACTGATCGCGGCGCTGCGCGGTCACGATGATCACATCGGATTCGGTGGAGGCGCCATCGGCCTGCGCCGCAGACTGCGCCATGGCCAGATCGCCCGATCCCATCGCGACGGCCGCGGCGGCACACGACAGCATAAACCTTGATTTCATTGTAACCCCCATCGTTTTCATTTCACCCGGCACGAAGCCGAGGCCCATCAAAGCGGGACGGGGCGGGCGCAGCCGAGGGGGCAAATTCAGGGACCGCCGCTTTAAGGAACCAGGCGGCGTAAAGAGCGGTCAATCGGCCGCTTAACACCGGATCGGCCCTTTTTGGCCGAACTTCCTTCACACTAGCAATTCCCTGATTTCACTCCCCGTTTTTGCACGCGCATCGTCGCGTTTGGCAAAACCTTAAGTGAAACCATGGGTTAAATCCACCCCCAGATTGGCAGTGTCTCACGTCTCTGCCGGGTGTGGCATTTTGGCCGCCGTCGATCCAGCCTTGCCTGCTCATTTCTGCAAGGTACTGATTTATGGCTAATTTATTGCAATTTGTGCAGGTTGCGCCGAGCCTGGCGGAGCGCTGGCGTGGCACTAAGAGGGGCGCTGCCATGCCTTTTTGTCAATTTTCCATGGCGGCATAAGGAAATCCGATTGGCTGCATTCGCGCGCTTGGTCCACCCGGTGCGCATTCGTTCCTCGCGCCTGCGGGGAACTTCCGATTGGAACCTCACGCATGATCGACCTCAGCCGGATCGGCGCGCTTCTGGCCCAGCGGCCCGAAGGCCACTGTCTACCCCAGGGCCTTTATAACGCGCCCGAAGTCTTTGATTTCGATATGACTGCCATCTTTGGCACCAGCTGGCTGATGGCCGGCTTCGAGTGCGAACTGCCCAAGGCCGGCAGCTACATTTCGCAGATGGTCGGCAAATGGCCAGTGCTGATCGTTCGCGGCCGCGACGGGGAAATCCGCGCGTTCCATAATTCGTGCCGCCACCGCGGTTCGCTGCTGTGTGCGGCGGGCAGCGGATCGGCGCCCAAAATCGTGTGCCCCTATCACCGCTGGACATACGAGCTTGATGGTTCGTTGCTTTCGGCGATGCGCATGGAGCCCGATTTCGACAAGGCCGCGCATAGCCTGCGTCCGATCCAGATCGAGCGCGTGGCCGGGTGCCTCTTCATCTGCTTTGACGACAACCCGCCCCCGTTCAACGAATTCGCGCTGCGGCTAGAGGAGTATCTTGCCCCTCACGATCTGGGCAATGCCAAGCTGGCGTTTGAAAGCACGATCACCGAATATGCCAACTGGAAGCTGGTGATGGAAAACGGACGCGAGTGCTATCACTGCTCCACAGGCCACCCGGAACTGGCGCGCACGTTCCCGGTCGGCATGAAAAAGCACTTTGATGTGGACGGCGATCTCAGGGTGCAGACCTTCCACGAACAGATGGCCGCCGTTGGTCTTGCGACCGAGGCGATCGAGGGCGACTGGTGGCAGCTGGCGCGCTTCCTCCTCAATCCAGACGTCGTCTCGCTGTCGATGGACGGCAAGCACCTCGTCAAGAAGCTGATGTGTGACCGCAATGGTGGCGATATCGGATCGATGCGCCTGGCCATCGATCCGCACTGCTTCCTGCATGCCACGGCCGATCACGCCTTCATGTTCAGCGCGATGCCGGTGGGTCCGGGCGAAACCGCCGTTACTGGCAAGTGGCTGGTGCACAAGGATGCGGTGGAAGGCGTCGACTACTCGGTCGAGAGCCTGGCCGACTTGTGGACCCGCACCAATCTGCAGGACAAGGATCTGGCCGAGAACAACCAGCTGGGGGTGAACAGCCCCGGCTATGCGCCTGGTCCCTATTCGCAGGAAGCAGAGTTGCTCGCGCTGCGGTTTACCGACTGGTATTGTGACACCGCCGCCAAGTATGTCGCCAAGTATGACGAACACCATGGCCACTGATTCTCCTGCCGGGCTCCGTCCCGAAACGCTTGCTGTCGGCTTCGGCTATGATCCGGCCGATGCGCTCGGTGCGGTCAAGCCGCCGGTCTATCTTACCTCGACTTTCATCTACCCCAGCGCCCAGCACGCCAAGGACGTCCACGAGGCGTTTTTCGATGGCACCGGGCCGCTGGCGGGCAAGACCGGGGAGGGGCACATCTATTCGCGCCTCGGCCACCCCGGGCTCGACATTCTGGAATCGCGCCTTGCGGCCATCGACGGCGCCGAAGCGGCTGCCGCGTTCTCGAGCGGGATGGCCGCGCATTCCTCGATCGCGCTCACCTTCGTGAAGCCGGGCGAGAGCGTTATGCATGGCCGCCCGATCTATGGCGGCGTGGACATGCTCTACAATTCGGTGATGCCGGGCTTCGGCACCCACGTCGAAGCCTATACCGACGGCTGCGATCCCGCTGCCGTGCGCGCTGCTGCACGCGCCGCGATGGCCAAGGGACCGCTGGCGCTGATCATCGCCGAAACCCCGGCCAACCCGACCGCTGCCATTGTCGATCTCGATCTGATGGTCGCCGTGGCCGACGAGATCGGCCGCGAGACTGGTCGGCGGCCGCTGGTGGTGGTCGACAACACCCTGCTTGGCCCCTTTGCCCAGCGCCCGATCGAGCGCGGCGTTGATCTGTGCATGACCTCGCTCACGAAATACTGCGCCGGGCACAGCGATCTGCTCGCGGGCGGGGTGAGCGGCAAGGTGGACCTCATTCACCAGCTGCGCACCTTGCGCACCACCTGGGGCAATCACCTCGATCCGTTCACCGCGTGGCTTGTCGTGCGCAGCCTCGAATCCGCCTCGGTGCGGATCGAACGGGCGATGAGCAATGCGCGCAAAGTGGCTGAATTCCTTCGGGATCACCCCA
The DNA here is from genome assembly GCA_027490345.1 of Novosphingobium sp. Taxonomy (GTDB): domain Bacteria; phylum Pseudomonadota; class Alphaproteobacteria; order Sphingomonadales; family Sphingomonadaceae; genus Novosphingobium. Next base: position 139 of record JAIXYF010000434.1, on the reverse strand, counting down.
AGGTTGCCGGCGTGACCTACCTCGGCTTCCTCGCCGAAGGCACGCCCGCACGCGCGGTCTATGATCGCCAGTGCAAGGCAGCAGGCTCGACATTCTCCTTTCACCTCAAAGGGCGTGAAGCCGAGGCATTTCGGATGCT
>JAIXYF010000328.1 GCA_027490345.1 Novosphingobium sp. | reverse complement strand
TACACCCCGCACGTCGATTGCGGCGATCACGTCGTCGTGATCACCGCCGACAAGGTGAAGCTCACCGGCAACAAGCTCAAGGACAAGATCTACTACAAGCACACCGGTTATGCCGGCGGCATCAAGGAAGTCACTGCGGACAAGATCCTCGGTGGCCGCTTCCCTGAGCGCGTGCTGGAAAAGGCGGTTGAACGCATGATCCCGCGCGGGCCGCTCGGCCGTGCGCAGATGCGCGCGCTGCATCTCTATGCAGGGGCCGAACATCCCCATGCCGGGACGCAGCCCCAGCCGCTCGACGTCGCTTCGATGAACCGCAAGAACAAGGTGGGTGCGTAAGACATGTCTGAAACCGATACCGTCTCCAGCCTCGCGGATCTCAAGGATCTGACGTCTGCTGCCACCGCCGCTGCTCCTGCCGCTTCGGCTCCCGAAGCGCCGCGCGCACCCACTGGTCCCGCTGCCCCGCTGCGCGAACGGGAAGTCGATGCGCAGGGTCGTTCCTATGCCACCGGCCGCCGCAAGGACGCTGTTGCCCGCGTGTGGATCAAGCCCGGCTCGGGCAAGATCACCGTCAACGGCCGCGATCAGGAAGTGTATTTCGCACGCCCGACGCTGCGTCTCGTCATCAACCAGCCGTTCGAAGTGGCTGACCGTTCGGGTCAGTACGACGTGATCGCCACCGTCAAGGGCGGCGGTCTTTCGGGCCAGGCCGGTGCGGTCAAGCACGGCATCTCGCAGGCGCTCTCGAAGTTCGAGCCGGCTCTGCGCGGCGCGGTCAAGGCCGCAGGGTTCCTCACTCGCGATCCGCGCGTTGTCGAACGCAAGAAGTACGGCAAGGCCAAGGCGCGCAAGAGCTTCCAGTTCAGCAAGCGCTGATCACCGACACGCGATTTTGCTACAGAGAAGGGCGCGGGAGGCAACTTCCGCGCCCTTTTTGCGTGCGGGCGGGCCATGGCGACCCGGGCTGAAAACGGCAGCTCTCCCCCGCCCGGATACTCGAAACTCCTTACCGAAATACCATGTCCCGTTAACCAGTCCCGTTACCGCCTGACAAGGAGTTCCCCGGTTAAGGCGAACACGATCGAGAATACGGGAAAATACGAAGATGCCCAACACGTTCTACGGCGATGCCACCAACAACTACATCGTCTCCGCTAACGGCGAGGATATCATCTACGGCCTCGATGGGATCGATTACCTGTATGGCCGGGGCAACACCGACCAGCTGTTTGGCGGCAATGGCGAGGACAGCCTGTTTGGCGATGATGGCAACGACACCCTGGATGGCGGTGCCGACAACGACCAGCTCGATGGCGGCTATGGCAACGACACGCTGATTGGCGGCACGGGCGATGATCTGTTCGTCGTCAACGATGACATCGATACGATCACCGATCTTGGCGATGGCAACGACGACCTCAGCGTGGGACCAGGCGCCATTGCCAACGCAGCCGTGGTGGCGGCGTGGACCGCGAGCGGTCTGACCACGAACGACGGCACGATCAACATCACAACCGCCGGTTTCGCGGTCAACCTCGGCCTTGCAGGCGGCGGAAACGGCTTTTCCGTAACCAACACCGGCGCGGCGACCACGCTCACGGGTTCGGCCCAGAACGACACGCTGAATGCCGGCGCGGGTGCAGACTTGCTGATCGGCGGTGCGGGCAATGATACGCTGGCCAGCCGCGCGCATCTTGCCACCGTGGTCTATGCCGGCAATCAGGCCGATTATGTCCTCACCAAGATCGCCGGCGGTGTCTGGCAAGTGTTGGACGACAATATCGAGGACGGCGACGACGGCACGGATACGCTGATCGGCGTGCCCACCGTACAGTTCGCCGATGGCACGATCGCGCTGGCGCTGAACGAGGCGCCGGTTCTGGCTGCCGCGGTTGCCGATACCGCAATCGACGAAGACACCGCGTTCAGCTTCACGATCCCCGCCGGCACGTTCAGCGATCCCGATGGTGATACGCTGACCTTCAGCGCCGCGCTGGCCGATGGCTCGGCCTTGCCCGAATGGCTCAGCTTTGATGCGGAAGCAGGCACGTTCACGGGCACTCCTCCGGCCAACTTCAACGGCCGGATCGCGCTCAAGGTATCGGCGAGCGACGGGGAGTTTGCAGCCTCCGATACGTTCACGCTGACGGTGACCCCGGTCAACGACGCCCCCGTTATCACTTCGGGCGGCGGTGGGCCGGAAGCGTCCTATGTCGTGCGCGAAAACAGCCGCGCTGTGGCCAAGATCACGGCCAGCGACCCGGATGCCGGGGCTTATCAGCGCTATGCCATCATCGGCGGTGCGGATGGCGGGAAGTTCCAGATCTCCGCGCGCACTGGCGGGCTGAGCTTCATCGGCGCCCCCAACTTCGAAAAGCCGACCGACGCGAATGGCGACGGGGTCTATGAAGTCAACGTCCGTGTCAGCGATGGCCGCGCATTCGATATCCAGACGATCCGGGTCACGGTCAGCAACGTGACCAACGAGGTCCTGCGCGGCACGTCTGCGGGCGATACGATTCAGGGCGACGACGGCGCAGACCAGATTTTCGGCTACGGCAGCACCGATCTGCTCAGCGGCGGACAAGGCAATGACCGCATCTATGGCGGGCTGGGCAACGACCGGATCAGCGGCGGGTCAGGCAACGACAAGCTCTATGGCGGCGACGGAGTGGATGCGCTGACCGGCGGTTCGGGCCGTGATTTCTTCGTGTTCGACGTGGCGCCTTTGGCCGACGGCGGCGATTTCATCCGCGACTTCTCACACGCGCAGCGCGACAAGATCGTGCTGAGCATGGCGGATTTCACCGGCTTCACGCAGACCGGCCCCATTACTGCCGATCAGTTTCACGCCGCAGCAGGCGCCGCCGCGGCCCAGGATGCCGCAGACCGCCTGATCTACAACACCAGCACCGGCGCGCTCTACTATGACGTCGACGGCGCTGGCGGTTCTGCCGCCGTGCAGTTCGCGACGATCGTGAACTATGCCACGGCAGGTCTGGCCTTCGACGATTTCGCCATCGTAGCCTGACCTGCAGCCGCATAGAACCGGCGCTGCGGCCCGTTCTTCCGGGGGGGAGATCGGGCCGCTTGCGGTGTGCAATTTGTCCGCTGGTCTGGAGGCTGCTCAGTGCCCCTGGGCGTTGCGCTTCATGCTTTCGGACATCCGGGCAAGCTGCTCTGGCGTCGCTTCGGTCTGGTAGCGGTCCTTCCAGGCGGCGGCGGGCAGGCCGTGGATCACTTCGCGCGCCGCTGCCTTGTCAAGGCCGGCACCGGCATCGTTGATCCAATCGGCCAGGCAATTGCGGCAGAACCCCGCCAGCCCCATCAGATCGATGTTCTGCGCATCATGCCGATACCGCAAGTGCCTGACGAGACGGCGGAATGCCGCGGCTGCCACGGCATCGGGCACAGCATCAAGCGGATCCGGGTGGGCATCGGGCGATGTCAATTCTGCATTCGTATCCATATGCTTCGTCCTTGGGTTTTGCGGGTAGGTAGGCCATAGGGCCAGCGCATTCAATTCGAGGTGATGGACGTGGCAAGACTGGATCCCCGTGGCCGCAAGGTAAAGATCCTCGCGACAGTCGGCCCTGCCAGCCGCGCGCCGGAGATGCTGGAAAAGCTGCTGCGCGCCGGGGTGGATGCCTTCCGCGTGAACATGAGCCACGGCGATCACGCCGTCCATGCTGAAACGATCACCGCCATCCGCGCGCTGGAACGCAAGGTGGGCCGCCCCATCACGATCCTGTGCGATCTGCAGGGGCCGAAGCTGCGCGTGGGCCAATTCAAGGATGGCCGCGCGGTCATCCGCCATTCCGCGCACTTCACGCTGGATCGCAATCCTGAACCGGGCGACGAAACCCGCGTCCAGCTGCCGCACCCCGAACTGTTCGGCATCCTGCGGCCCGGCCAGCGCCTGCTGATCGATGATGGCAAGCTGCGCCTGCGCGTGATCCGCGCCGACGAGAACGAAATTCTCTGCTCGGCCGAAGTCGGCGGCGTCATTTCCGATCGCAAGGGCGTCAACGTGCCCGATGCGGTGATCCCGGTCCCGGCAATGACCGACAAGGACCGCCGCGATCTTGCCTTCGCTGTCGCCAACGGCGCAGACTGGATTGCACTCTCGTTCGTCCAGCGCCCCGAAGACGTGGCCGAAGCCCGCCGCCTGATGGGCGGACACGGCGCGCTGATGGCCAAGATCGAAAAGCCTGCGGCCATCGCCCGGCTCGACGAAATCCTCGAAATCGCGGACGGCCTGATGGTGGCGCGCGGCGATCTGGGCGTCGAACTCAATCCCGAACAAGTGCCGCCGCTACAGAAGCGCATAGTCGAAAAGGCGCGGCGCGAAGGCAAGCCGGTGGTGGTTGCCACGCAGATGCTTGAATCAATGATCGAAAGCCCGACACCGACCCGCGCCGAAGTCTCCGACGTCGCCAACGCGGTCTATGACGGTGCGGATGCAGTCATGCTCTCTGCCGAAACCGCCGCGGGTGCCTGGCCGGTAGAAGCCGTCACGATCATGGACCGCATCGCGAGCGAGGTCGAGAACGACCCCGGTTATGCCGCGCGGGTCCACTTCATCGAGACGCGCCCCGATCCGACCACGGCCGATGCGCTGGCCGAAGCCTGCGCCAGCATTGCGCAGGCGGTGCCGATTGCCGGGATCATCGTGTTCACCGGCTCGGGCTCCACCGCGCGGCGCGTGGCGCGTGAGCGGCCCGGCGCGCCGATGCTGGTGCTCACGCCTTCGGTGATGACCGCGCGCAAGCTGGGCCTGCTCTGGGGTGCGCACGCCGTCACCACCAAGGATATCGGCAGCTTTGAAGAGATGATCGCTAAGGGCAAGCGCATGGCGCTGCGCCACGCGTTCGGCACGGCAGGTTCGCGCCTGATTGCGCTGGCAGGTGTCCCCTTCGGCACGCCGGGATCGACCAACCTGCTGCATATGGTGACGCTGACCGGCGACGAGCTGGCCAAGCATCAGGGCTAATCGATCTGGGCTAGTAGATCTGGCCTAATCCATCAGCGTGATCCGCGCGAACACCGTCGCGCCGATCGGGTTCTTCCCATAGGCGGCGCTGAGCGCAGCGGGCTTCGCAAAGAGTGCGCCGGAGCCGCCAACGGCCACCTGCACCTTGTCTACGACGCGGAAGCGATAGGCATAGCCCACCTCGAACTTGGTCACGCGGAACGGCTGATCGTGCAGCGGATCATCATGATCCGGAAACAGCTCGTCGTTGTTCACGTTCTCGATCCGGCCAAACAGCGTGTCGTGCTTGTTTACGTCCCAATTGAACTCGCCCAGCAAGGCGCTGCGCGTCTCACCGCCCACCCGGGTCTTGGCGCTGAACCCGGCCATGGCGGAAAATCCGCGCCCGTTGTTGAAATGCGCCGAAGTGATGAAGCGCCGCTCGTCTTCGCCGGGATGCGCGGTTTCCGGCTCCTTCAGCTTGCCGAAACTGGCCTGCATCACCCACTGCGGTGAAGGGGCAAGCGTGGCGCGCACGCTCCAGCTGTCGAGCTTGGCGCGCTCGATTGCCCAGCGGTTCTCGTCCGGCTCGCGCCCACGAAACGCGCTCGCCTCGATTTGCCATTTGCTGCCATAGAGACCCGCCGTCACCACGCCGTAGACGATGTGCGTCGAATCGAACCAGTGATGCGTGATCGGTGCCTCGGGGTTATACTGCGCCGAATAGCGATGCATGAAGGCAGAAGGCCCCAGCGCCGGCTCGCCCACCGGCCCGCCATAGACGAATGCCTTGAGCCCAGGCGCCACCGACACATCTAGCCGCGCCGAAAGCTCCATAAACAGATCGTGCGGATGCTGCCGGTCAACCAGCGGGCTGCCATAGGCTTCCTCGCCGGTTGCAAACAGCAGCGGGTAGCCATCGTGGCGCATGGCCGGTTCCAGGCTCATCATCGCCTGCCCGGTCAGCTTGGCGCCATCGCCAAGCACATTGCTCAGATCATGGATCCACATGGCCATGGCCATCGTTTGGGCATAGAACTTGGTGCCCCCGCGCGGGCCGCCCTGATCGCTGTACACCGGCCAGACGTTGGCCTGCACCATCACCATGTCGCGCGCGCTGGGCATCAGATGCACGCCGCGCATCGGCTCGTTCAGCGGCAGGCGCGAGGTGCCGGAACCCATGCCGTTCATCGACATCCACGAGGTGTCGATTTGGCCATGCTCCATCTTGCTGTGGTCCTTCGCGGCATGATCCATGCTCCCATGGTCCATAGCACCATGATCCATCTGCGAATGATCCACCGGCGCATGGTCCATCGCGCCATGATCCATCTGGGCCAGCGCCGCCGTTGGGGCCAGCGCGCTGCCCAGCAGGAAAATCAGTGCTTTCATCTCAACCACGCGCG
>JAIXYF010000313.1 GCA_027490345.1 Novosphingobium sp. | reverse complement strand
TGGCCGAACGGAACGCGAGGCGGTCCTTGATCAGCGGAAGGTTGATCATGCCATCGAGCTGGTAGCCAGCCTTCGAGGCTTCCTTGCGGCCATAAATCCGGCCATGCCATTCAGCCTCGACCTCGCTGGTGTTCGGGCGATTGGGAATGTTGCGGATCGCGCCTGCCAGCGTACCGAGGCCGTAAAGCGTGCCCTGCGGCCCAAGCAGCGTTTCGACCCGGGCGATGTCGATCATCTTGAAATCGTAGTAGAGCGGCACCTCACCCAGATAGAGCCCGAGCGCGCTGTCATAAGAAGCGCCGCCCGCATCGGTGTCCGATGCGTTGAGGCCGCGCAGCACGATCGTGCCGGTATTGCCCGGCCCGGTATCGGCAATCGTCAGGCCCGGGGTGAAATCAGCGATATCGCGCACATCATCAATGCGCTGACGCTCAAGCTGCTCGGCCCCCACGGCGGAGATGTTGATCGGAACATCCTGCAGCGATGTGGCGCGGCGAGTGGCTGTCACCACAATGGTGCTGTTGTCCTCGCTTCCGGCCGCAGCCTGCGGCGCTTCCGCCGAAGCGTCGGCAGGCGCGGCCTGCGCGAAAGCGGGAATGGCAGTGCTGCCCATCAAAATTGTGGCGCAAACGAGGCTGGCCTTGAAGCCCATGGTCGTCTTGGAGAATTGCTTGGTCACTCGAGCCCCCGCGTTGTGTGCGTGCAAGCCTTTTCGAAGTGACATCCCGTCCCTGATGACCTGCCGAGGCAGGCCGCGCCGATCTTTTGCAGATCCGGCAATAGCAATCCCTCATGTCGCAGACACCAAAGCGGTGATGACCTGCCAAAGTGAACTCAAAAAATCCAAGCATCAATTATCATTGATATTGAAAAAATCACGTTAGTTCAAATACACACCTATCCCCTTTCTGAACAGAATTTACCGCGCAGGATAGGGATGCCGGACAATTGTTATGCCCGACCAATATTTTCGTAATTGCGCCAGAAGGGCACTAGCCTTCGCGACACTTCCATTACGCTATCGATATTACCTTATAGGTCAAGCGTAATAATTTTGCGCAATGCGGGTATTATCAACCCTACGCTGCAGTGCGGAAATCCTTGCCTTTTTATACTGGGAACCCGCATCACACCCTGCAGAATCCACGCAGCGCCGCGCAAGCAGCGTAGCGCTCAAGCACTGGTCACACGCCGCATCTCCTCCGATTCGGAGCGATCAGGAACCTTCCTGTCAAAACGAGGTATTACAGTTTTTCAGGAACGTAACATTTTTCCATGGACAAGCGCCTGGCTTGCCGCAATGCTGCACTGCGAAAGGAGATAGACTCGTGTTCACCCTCTCCAGGCCAGCGCGCCGCCGAACTAGGACCGGCTCTCTCCTCATTGTAGCCATGGCAGCCACACTCGCCCTCAATGCCTGTTCGGGCGGCGGCAGTATGCCTGCTGAAAAGAAGACCGAATTCAGCATTGGATGGTCGATCTATGCTGGCTGGATGCCCTGGCCTTATGCCCAGCAGGCCGGAATCGTGAAGAAGTGGGAAGACAAGTACCATATCAAGATCAAGGTTATTCAGGTTAACGACTACGTCGAGTCAATCAATCAGTATACTGCCGGCAAGCTTGACGGCGTGACACTTGCCAGCATGGACGCGCTGACCATTCCGGCGGCAGGCGGCAAAGACACCACGGCCCTCATCATCGGCGATTATTCCAACGGCAATGAGGGCGTCCTGCTCAAGGGCGCGGCGAACCTCTCCGCGCTCAAGGGCCGCTCGGTCAATCTCGTCGAACTGTCCGTATCGCACTATCTTCTGGCCCGTGCCCTTGAAAAAGGCGGCATGGCGATGACCGATGTGAGAACGGTCAACACCGCCGACGCCGATATCGTCGGCGCCTTTGCCAGCGGCGATGTCACCGCCGCCGTCGCCTGGAACCCGCAGCTTTCGGTTATGCGCGCGCAACCCGGCGTCAGCCAGGTCTTCTCCTCGGCCGATATTCCGGGCGAAATCCTCGATCTTCTCGTTGTCGATAGCGCGGCGCTCAAGGCAAACCCCGATCTCGGCAAGGCGCTCGCGGGCATCTGGTACGACACGGTACAGCTGATGATGCGGCAAGACGCCGAAGGAAAGGCCGCCCGCGCAGCCATGGCCAAGCTCGCCGGCGCCTCGCCAGAAACCTTCGATGCGCAGCTGAAGACCACCTTCCTCTATACCGATCCCCAGGCCGCCGTTGCCGCCGCGCAATCCCCCGCGCTGGTCGCCACGATGACCCGCGTGCGCGATTTCAGCTTCTCCAAGGGCCTGTTCAAGGGCGCAGCTTCCGCCGATGCGGTGGGCATCGCCTTCCCCGGCGGCAAGACGCTGGGCGATGCCGCCCATGTCACCCTGCGCTTCGATGACAGCTTCATGAAGCTGGCGGCAGAGGGGAAAATCTGACGCGATGCGCTGGATCAACTGGCACCTTTCCGGGCGCGACCGGCTGATTGCCGGGGGCGCGCCCATCCTCGCCCTGCTGATCAGCTATGTGGTCATCGCAGTGCAGCGCCATGCCGCCAATCCTGCGGACAAGATCTTCCCCCTGCCCTCGAGCATGGTGAGGGCGCTGGCCGATCTGCTCACCACGCCCGATCCGCTCACGGGTCAGCTGGTGTTCTGGGCCGACACGCTCGCCAGCATCCAGCGGCTTGGTCTCGGCCTTGGCATCGCCACGCTGTTTGCGCTCGTCCTTGGCCTGCTGCTTGGCGCGCTCCCGCCGGTGCGCGCCGCGCTCAGCCCGCTGGTTACCGGCATAGCGGTGATCCCGCCGATCGCGCTGCTGCCGATCCTGTTCATCGCGCTCGGCCTTGGCGAGACCTCCAAAGTCGTGCTCATCGCCATCGGCGTAGCGCCCGTGATGATCCGCGACATTGCCGCGCATGTCCAAGGGTTGCCGCGCGAACAGATCATCAAGGCCGAGACGCTGGGCGCCAATTCGTGGCAGATCATCGCCCGCGTGGCGCTGCCGCAAGCCATGCCGCGCCTCATCCAAGCGATCCGCCTCGCGCTCGGCCCGGCGTGGGTGTTCCTCATCTCCGCCGAAGCCGTCGCCTCCGATATCGGCCTTGGCTACCGCATCTTTCTTGTCCGCCGCTATCTCGCGATGGATGTTATCATTCCCTACGTCGCGTGGATCGCGCTGCTCGCCATCCTGATGGACTTGACGCTGGCGGGGATCAGCCGCCGCGCGTTT
>JAIXYF010000412.1 GCA_027490345.1 Novosphingobium sp. | reverse complement strand
TCCATGCGCGATTGCAGATCGAGGCGGTCGGTCTCACCGGGCTTGGCCGAGGAGAGCAGGCGGCCATGCTGGTCGATCACCTTGACCGCATCGACGGATAGCGACGGAACCGAACCGGCCACGAGATTGACGATGGCGCTGACCTGGCTGTCTGCCAGCTGGCGTCCGCGTGCCAGCTTGACCATGACCGAGGCGGTGGGGGCGACGTTATCCCGCACGAACACGGACTTTTCCGGCTCGGCCAAGTGGACGCGCACGGCTTCCACCCCGTCGATCTGCATGATCGTGAGTTCCAGCTCGCGTTCGCGCGCAGCCAGCAGGCGTTCGCCTTCCAAAGTGCGGCTGGCGCCCATCGGCAGCTTGTCGAGCATCTGCGCGCCGGTTTCGGGCGTGGCCAGCGCGCCATCCGAGGCGGCGACCATGCGCGCCTTGTAGAGGTCGTTTTCACCCACGGTGACCGCGCCGGTCGAATTGTCGATGATATAGGCGATGGACGCCTTGTCGAGCGCGGCGACGACTTCGGCGCGTTCGCTGTCGCTCAGATTGCTGTAGAGCACGCGCTGCGGGGCAGGGGCCATGGCAAGCCAGAGCAGCGCGGTGAGGCCAGCGGCAGAGACGCCCGCAAACCATGGCAATGCGCTGCGCACCGGCGGCTGGCCAAGAAACGCGCCGGTGCGCGACAGCATCGAACCGCCCGCCGGATTGGTAAGCGGGGCGAACAGCGATGGTGCCGGGGCGGAACCGGGGGCCTCTGCGGCCGGGTTTGCAGGATCAGCCATTTATCAGACCCCCATCCGCATGATGTCTTGATAGGCCGTGAGCAGCTTGTTGCGCACTTGCAGGGTGGCTTCGAAGGCCACCCCGGATTCCTGCCGCGCCAGCATGACCTTGGCGATGTCGGTCACTTCGCCCTTGTCATAGCTTTCGCTCAGCTTCGAGGCGTTCTCCTGCACCGCGTTCACATTATCGAGCGCGGACTTAAGCGCCGAGGTGAAGCCATTGGCCGGGGCTTCGGGCGCTGCCGGTTCAGCCGCTCCGGCGGCCGGCGTGCGCACTTGCTGCAGCAGCTGCGAGCGATCGATGATCTGCTGGCGCAGCGCCATGATCTGCTGGAGCCCGCCAGCGCCACCGCCCGCACCGCTGATCCCCCCGATGCCGCTCATCGCCGGCTACCAGCCACGGCGATGCCGTTCTCGCGGAATTCGGCGAGGCGGTAGCGCAGCGTGCGTTCGGAAATGCCCAGCTTGCGCGCGGCGGCGACGCGGCTGCCGCCGCAGCTGTCGAGCGCGGCGAGGATGGCGCGGGTTTCGGAAAGCTGGACGATGTTGGAAAGCTTGCCGCCGGGCACGGTGCCTGCGTTCAGCGGCACCACTTCGGCCGGGGCGGTTTCCCCCGCCGCGCGCACCGGGCGATCAAACACCACATGCTGGATGCTGATTTCGCGCGCATCGCCTGCCAGCAGCAGCGCGCGGCGCATTACGTTTTCCAGTTCGCGCACATTGCCGGGCCAGGCGTGGGCTTCGAGCATGGCCAGCGCGCCTTCGCCGATCCACGGCAGGGGCGAGCCTTGCGGCACATGGCGCAGCACCATGGCGAACGCGAGCGGCGCAACATCGGCAGGCCGATCACGCAGCGCCGACAATTCAAGGGGGAAGACATTGAGCCGGTAGAACAAGTCGGCGCGGAAGCGGCCCTCTTCCACTTCTGCAGGCAGGTCCCGGTTGGCGCAGGCGATAATGCGCACATCGACCTTGACCGGCCGGGTGGCGCCCAGCGGCACGACCTCGCCTTCCTGCAATACGCGCAGCAGCTTGGCTTGAAGCGCCAAGGGCATTTCGGCAATTTCATCGAGCAGCAACGTGCCGCCGTGCGCGGCGCGGAAGAAGCCTTCGGCAGCGGCATTGGCGCCGGTGAAGGCGCCCTTCTGGTGGCCAAACAGCATGGCCTCCAGCATGGTCTCGGGCATCGCGGCGCAATTGATGGCGATGAAAGGCGCGGCGGCGCGCGGCGAACGCTGGTGGATGAAGCGCGAGAGCACTTCCTTGCCAGTGCCAGTGGGGCCATTGATCAGCACCGGAATCTCGCTGGCGGCAAGGCGTTCGGCCAGCGCCAGGATCGAAAGCGTTTCGGGATCGGCGGCCACCGGGCTGCCCGCCGGGGCGGCGCAGGCGATCAGCGCAGCCAGCACGGCGGGATCGGCACTTTGCGCATAAGCCAGCTCGTGCCGGCCGCCGTGGCCGCGGGTGATGCTGCACTGCGCGGCTCGCGAAAGCAGTACCGTGCGATCGAACAGGCCGGGAGCGGCAGGTTCACCCGCGCCGCGCAGCGTGAAAGTGCCAGCGGGGGTGAAACTGCCCAGCACGGAGCGCGCCCGTGCCAGCAAAGCTGCGTGGGCATCTCCCTTTCCGGCGGCGGCATGATCCATGTTCATTTTTTAAAAGCCCTGTGAAGGCTGGTTTTCTCACCAGCGTCTTAACCATCGTCGTGGGCTGTTTTTCGCGCGAAAACGTCAAGCGGGCCGAAACTTTAAGCTCCGCGCAAGCGCTAAGGGCAATTACGTGTGTGCGGCAGGCGGGTGCCGATCCCCCCCTTAAACCCGGCAGCTTTTTGCCGGTCTTTGCCGTGGCTGCCGCGTCGATCCCCGACCGGCGTCAACCGGGGAACGACCCCTCTCATACGGAGACAAGACATGGCGGTTATCAACACCAACATCAGCGCTATCAAGGCGGCCAACTCTTCGAACTCGGCTTCCAAGATGTCCAGTCAGGCGATGGAACGCCTGTCGACCGGCAAGCGCATCAACGGCGCGAAGGACGACGCGGCAGGTCTGGCCATTGCCACGACCATGACCTCGCAGATCAAGGGCATGAGCCAGGGCGTGCGCAACGCCAACGACGGCATCAGCCTTGCGCAGACCGCAGAAGGCGCGCTCAACGAAGTGACCAACATGCTGCAGCGGGTGCG
>JAIXYF010000223.1 GCA_027490345.1 Novosphingobium sp. | reverse complement strand
GCGAGCTGGACGAAGCCCGGATAGACCTGCCGACCCGCGCCCGGATAATTGGCGGGCACAGTGGTGATCACGTTGTGCTTGAACCACACGAACGGCTTGGTGATCGCGTGATCGTTCACCGCCGTGGGGCTTTCGCGCGTGTCGATCGGGCCGCCCATCATGGTGAGGGTGACCGGGCGGCACGGGTTCTCGCGCACCGCCATCACGCTAGTTGCCGCGAGCGCCGGCACCGAAGGCTGGCACACCGCCATCATGTGCGCGCCCGGGCCGATATGTTCGAGATAGCCGATGATATAATCGATATACTCGTCCAGATCGAAGCGGCCTTCAGCCAGCGGCACATACTTCGCATCAGCCCAATCGGTAATGTAGACCACGCAGCGTTCCAGCATACGCTCCACCGTGCCGCGCAGCAGCGTGGCGTAGTGCCCGCTCATCGGCGCGACGATCAGGAGGCGCGGCGCATCGGCGGGCAGGCCTTCATGCGTGAACTTGCGCAAGTTGCCGAAGGGCTGCTGGATCTCTACCGTCTCGTTCACCGCGTGGGGCGTGCCATCCACGGTGATGACCTTGAGGCCGAAAGCGGGCTTGCCGCGCGGGGCGGCGGCATGAGCAAACACCTCCAGCGCGGAAGCCATCATCTGCGTGCCGCCGAAAGGCGCAAAGGGATTGCGCGGATCGGCCAGCATGTCTGCGGTCATCGATGCCATTGCGCTGCCAGCATTGAGCATCGAGCGCTGAATCTCGTAAGCCTTGTAGAGCACTGCGAACACCTTTTGATTGTTGCGGAGCCATATCGTGCTCCGATTGTGCCCAGTGTGCCGCACATCTGCACCTGTTGCAACGCACCATTGCGCCAATCAGCGCAGGCCATCCCCCCAATCGGGACAAGATTGCCCTGCTGCCCTCTTTCAGCCCCCTCCCGCATGGGCTAGGGCACCCTCGATGAACGCCGTACCCCAAAACCCCGGCCCTGCCCCGCAGGCTGCCGAGGCCGCCCCCCGCCCCGCGCGCACGCTCAGCCCCCTCAGGATGCTGCTGCGCGAAGGCGCGTCCTATCCGGGCGAACTGGCCATCGCGCTGATCGCGCTGCTGATCACCTCGGGCGCAACCATCGCCATTCCCGCCAGCTTCAAATCGATCATAGACAAGGCCTTCGGGCCGGGCGCCAACGCCGAGACGATCAATTCCGCATTTCGCTGGCTACTGCTGGTGGTGGTAATTCTGGGCCTGGGCACGGCGGTGCGGTTCTATTTCGTCTCGTGGCTGGGCGAACGCGTGGTCGCCGATATCCGGCTCAAGGTGCAAGGCAACCTGCTGCGCATGCCGCCGAGCTTCTTCGAGACGAACAGCCCCAAGGAAATCTCCTCACGCATGACCGCGGACACCGCGATCATCGAACAAGTGGTGGGCACCACGGTTTCGATCGCGCTCAGGAACTCGATCACCGCGCTGGGCGGCATGGCCTATCTGTTCACGCTGGCGCCCGCGCTCACGGCGGGGTTGCTGGTGGGCATTCCGGTCGTCGTCGGCCCGATCGTGTATTTCGGCTCGCGCCTGCGCACGGCCTCACGCTCCAGCCAGGACCGGGTGGCCGATATCGGCGTGCAGATCAGCGAAGTGCTGGGCGCGATGAAAGTGGTGCAGGCGTTCGGGCAGGAACAGCGCGAGGCGGCCCGCTTTGGCGAGGCAGTGGAGCGCACGTTCGGTGCGGCCAAGCGGCGCATCATGATCCGCTCGATCATGACCGCAATCGTTATTGTGCTGGTGTTCGGCGGCATTGCCACGCTGATGTGGCAGGGCGCGACAGCGGTGGCCAACGGATCGATCAGCGGCGGCACGATTGCCGCCTTCGTGCTGACCGGCGGGATCGTGGCGGGCGCGGTAGGCGCGCTGACCGAAGTCTATGGCGATCTGCTGCGCGGCGCAGGCGCGGCGGGGCGGCTGAATGAGCTGCTGCTCGAAAAGCCGGAGATCACCGCCCCGGCGCGGCCGCTGCATTTGCCCACCCCGCCGCGCGGGCAGATCGCGTTCCAGAACGTCTCGTTCCGCTATCCCAGCCGCCCCGAAGTGGCCGCGCTCGAAGATTTCTCGCTCAGCGTCGAGCCGGGGGAGACGGTGGCCATTGTCGGGCCTTCGGGCGCGGGCAAGTCCACGCTGTTTCTGCTGGCAGAGCGGTTTTACGATCCCCACGCGGGCATGGTGCGCATTGATGGCGTGCCCCTGCCGCAGGCTGACCCAGCTGAAGTGCGCGCGCGAATGGCGCTCGTCCCGCAGGAAGGCGTGCTGTTTGCCGCAAGTGCGCGCGACAACTTGCGCTATGGCAACTGGAACGCCAGCGACGCGCAGATCTGGGAAGCCGCCGAAGCCGCCAATGCCGCCACGTTCCTCAAGGAACTGCCTCAGGGCCTCGACACCTTCCTGGGCGAAGACGGCGCGCGGCTTTCGGGCGGTCAGCGCCAGCGCATCGCCATTGCCCGCGCGCTGCTGCGCGATGCGCCGATTCTCCTGCTGGATGAGGCCACCAGTGCGCTCGATGCCGAAAGCGAGCGGCTGGTGCAGGATGCGCTCGACCGGCTCATGAAAGCGCGCACCACGCTCGTCATCGCCCACCGCCTCGCCACCGTGCGCGCGGCAGACCGGATCGTGGTGATGGACAAGGGCCGCATCGTCGAACAAGGCACCCACACCGCGCTCTCGGCGCAGGACGGGCTCTATGCCCGCCTCGCCCGCCTGCAGTTCGATAGCGCCGAAGTCTGAAAAAGGGGCCTGAACCGGGGCGCAAAGGGGGTTCCCTTGCGGCCCGGATGGGGGCAGAAAGAGGTCCGAGTTTCATTGTGGCACAATCCTGCCGGATGGCCACCGAACGGATACCCGATCCCCATGATGACACGATTGGCCGGCGCCATTGCCGCCGCAACCCTTTTGACGGTGTGCGTTTCTGCAGCCCATGCCGATGAAGCGGCGCCCGCCGGCGATGCCCCCGTCATCATCGATGGCTACCGGGTGCAGACCTTCGGCGGCTGGGGGTTCAATCCGGCCGACGTGGACCCGGCGGTAAAGCCGGGCGACGATTTCTTCGCCTACGTCAACGGCAAGTGGGCAAGCACCGAAGTGATCCCGCCGCAGTACCCCTATAGCGGCAGCGCGCTGGGGCTGATTCTGGGCGCCGAACAGGCGGTGAAGGCCATTGTCGAAGGCCTGGCCGCCGCGCCGCAGGCCCCCGGCACCACCGGCCAGCGTATTGCCGACAGCTACCGCGCGTTTCTGGATCAGGCGGCCATCGATGCCGCAGGGCTCGCGCCCGCAGGGCCCTACCTCGACCGCATCCGCGCGGTGAAAACGCGCGCCGAGCTTGCCGCGCTGTTTGCCGCGCCGGGCTTTCCTTCTCCCATCGCGTTTCAGGTGAGCATCGATCCCGAACGCCCGGCTGCCAATGCCGTGTTCACCGGGGTCGGCGGGCTGGGCCTGCCTGATCGCGACTATTATCTGGTCGATAGCGAGGGCAACCGCGCGATTCAGGTGAAGTATAGGGAATACCTCACTTTCCTGCTCGGCAAGGGCGGCTACGGCGATGCCACGGCGATGGCGGCCAAGGTCTATGACTTTGAACGCAAGATCGCGGTGGCGGACTGGGACAAGGCGGTGGCGCGCAATCCGCTGCTCACGACCAACCGCGTGACGCGCGCCGATCTGATCGCGCTGGGCGGCGCGTTTCCGGTGGCGCCGCTGCTGGAAGGCAGCGGGCTGGCCGGGGTGGACGGGGTCATCGTGTCCGAAATCCCGCCTAGCGCGGACAAAATCGCGCAACTTGGCCTTGGCAAGGATGATCTGGCCAAGCTGGGCGGCGGCTTTCCGGCGCTGATCCGTCTGCTGGGCGAGGAAGAGCTTGGCGTGCTGCAGGCCTGGGCCACGGCGCGGTTCCTTTCGGACTACGCATCGGTGCTGCCAAGCGACATCGATGCGGCGCGCTTCGATTTCTACGGCAAGACGCTGCAGGGCAAGGAGCGCGAGCGCCAGCGCTGGCAGCGCGCCTTGAGCGCCGTGCAATCGCAGATGGGCGAGGCCATCGGCCAAGCCTATGTCGAGAAGCACTTTCCGCCTGCGAGCAAGGCCGCCATGGTCAAGCTGGTGAGCAACCTGCGCGCGGCGCTGGGGGCCAACCTCAAGGATCTGGCGTGGATGACCCCGGCCACCCGGCAGGCCGCGCAGGCCAAGCTCGATCAGTTCACCGTGAAGATCGGCTATCCCGACAAGTTCAAGACGTATGACGGCATGGCGATCAAGCCCGGCCAGCCGCTGGCCAATGCCATCGAATCCGGGCGCTGGCACTGGCAGGACATGCTGGACGAACTGAAGCAGCCCGTCGACAAGACCAAGTGGCTGATGACCCCGCAGACGGTGAACGCCTATTACATGCCGCCCGCGAACGAGATCGTGTTCCCCGCCGCCTTCCTGCAGCCGCCCTATTTCAATCCGAACGCCGATGATGCGGTGAACTATGGCGCGGTGGGCGTCACCATCGGCCACGAAATCGGCCACGGTTTCGATGATGCCGGCTCGCGTTATGACGGGACCGGCGCGCTGAAGGATTGGTGGACCGAAACCGACCGCAAGACTTTTGACGCACTCGGCGCGAAGCTGGCGGCGCAATATGATCAGCAGTGCCCGTTCGACGGCGGCAAGACCTGTCACAACGGCAAGCTGACGCTGGGCGAGAACATCGGCGATCTGGGCGGGCTTTCGATGGCCTATCAGGCCTACCGGCTCTCGCTCGGCGGCAAGCCCGCGCCGGTGTTGGGTGGGCTGACCGGCGACCAGCGCTTCTTCCTTGCTTATGCGCAGGCGTGGCGCTGGAAGTACCGCGAGGCCTTTGCCCGGCAATTGCTCAAGACCGATCCGCATTCGCTGGCCGAAGCGCGGGTCAACGCGGTCGTGCGCAATTTCGACCCCTGGTACGCGGCGTTTGGCGTGAAGCCGGGCGACAAGCTCTATCTCGCTCCCAAGGACCGCGTGCGCATCTGGTGAGATGAAGCCTGCCTGAAGAAAGGCGGCACCGGCCCGCTCCCCCGGCCCGGCCACCCATTCAAGGTACTCTGTGGGTGGCCGGGCCGGGGGAGCGGGCCGGTGCCGCCTTCAAAACGCGCTCTTTCGCGCGTTTTGCAAGCGAGCCCCGCTTGACATGGGGCGACTGCGCAGCGAGTCCCTGCGGCCATGAATACGACCATCACCGCCATCCTTCTCGGCATCGTCGAGGGGCTTACCGAGTTCATTCCGGTGTCTTCGACCGGGCACCTCATCCTTGCGTCCGAGCTGTTCGGCTATGATGCCAAGCAGTGGGAAGTGTTCAACGTGGTGATCCAGCTGCCTGCGGTGATGGCGGTGGTAGTGCTCTATTGGCGCACGTTTGCCGATGTCGCGCTGGGCGCGCTGCGCGGATCACGCGAATCACTGGCGTTCATTCGCAACGTGCTGGCGGCATTCATTCCTGCGGCCATCGTGGGCGTGCTGTTCAAATCGAAGATCGACGGGCTGCTGGAGAACCCGGTCGTGGTGTGTTTTGCGCTGATCGTGGGCGGCTTCGTGATCCTGGCGGTGGAGCGGCTAGTTTCGCACCAGACGTACCGGCCTGTGGAGCAGATGCCGCTCAGCCAAGCGATCAAGATCGGGATGATGCAGTGCATTGCTGTGATCCCCGGCGTTTCCCGCTCAGGCGCGACGATCATGGGCGCGCTGACTTTGGGCGAAAACCGGCGCACGGCGGCAGAGTTCAGCTTCTTCCTCGCGGTGCCAACGATGTTCGGCGCGACGGTAAAGCAATTGTGGGACCACCGCGATGAGCTGGCAGCGGGCACGGGTCAGGTCGGCTTCACCGAGATTGCGATTGGCTCGGTCGTCTCGTTCGTGGTCTCGCTGATCGTGATCAAGTTCTTCATCGGCTATGTCAGCAAGAGCGGGTTTGCACCGTTTGCGATCTACCGGATTTTGGTGGGCGCGGTGGGGCTGGCGTGGCTGTTCTGGGTGTGAGGTTAGGGGTGTAGTCTCACAGGGGTGAGCGGCGAGAATTGGTGGGAAGCTGACAACTCTGCAAACACCTTGCCCGTCGCCCCGTGCTTGACACGGGGCTTGGCTTCCCTCGCAGCCTCGCGTTTGGCATGAAGGCGCGATGGCAAAAGGCGGCTGGGTCTACATCATGGCGAACCGCTACCGCGGCGCAACCTATGTCGGCGTCACCTCCGATCTGATCCGGCGAGTTTGGCAACATCGCAAAGGTAAAGGGTCGATGCACGTCAGGGACTTCGACAAGACACGGCTAGCCTATGCCGAACGGCATGAGGAAATCGTACCGGCCATCGCGCGCGAGAAGCTCGTCAAGAAATGGCGCCGGGAATGGAAATTCGCGCTGATCGAAGCGGATAATCCCGACTGGCTGGACCTTTGGGACCAGTGGCACCCGGCGGGGGAAGCGCCGAATGGCGACGTCCAAAGGTAGCCAAGCCCCGTGTCAAGCACGGGGCGACGGTGGGATTTAGGTGGGAATCGGACGTTGCTGCGTGCCGCCGTCACGTCATAATGCTCGCATGAGCCTATCCCTTAGTTCGGCTGCTTACACTCTCTGCGAAGAAGTCCGTGACGGGGCTTGGGATGCGGCGTTGCCACCGAACGGGCAGCCCGCAGCGAGTGCTGCTATCGTTGACGAGCTTCGCTGTCGGTGTCCGGGACATTCGCAAGAGGATTACGAACGCGCGATTGCAAAGGGCATGTTCGCGACGCGGTAGCCGCTGCCCGAAAGTCCGCAAGTGGGCGAAAGACGCCGCAATAAAAGGGTCAGCGCCGAAGAACCTCCCGCCGGTTGCCAATCCGCACGACGGCAAATCGCAATCACCGAAACGTTTTCGCTGTCCTACACCGCCTCGTCTTGTCATGATCGCCGTGAAGGTCTTTGACATCGTCGGCTAAACGCATGAACGCCTTGAGGCGTCACTTTATCACCCTGGGCACGCAAGTATCTGGTGTAATTGAAAAAATCGCGCATATTTCAGGGTGACACGGTGTCACTTGTGTCACCCTAGCCAGCCTCGCTGGAGGCGGCCCAGCCGCTACAGCGCCGGCGCCATTCGCCCGGCGCTTTCGCCGTCCGGATGGGTTTCTTCGCTGCATTCGGCCTGATCCACCACGCGCGCTTGCGCTCGCCAGCCAAGGCGGTGGTAGGCGCAAACGGCCACCCGCACTCTAAAAGATCGAAGTCCCCATCCCGCCGTCGACCACCAGCGACTGGCCGGTCACAAAGCTCGCCGGGGCGCTGCACAGCATGGCGACCATCGCGCCGAGGTCTTCGGCATTGCCGAAGCGTCCGGCGGGGATGCGCGCGGCTTTCACGAAGGCGGCGACTTCCTCGTCGTAAGTGCGGCCATTCTTCGCCGCGCGCGGGTTCATCATGTCTTCGATGCCGGGGGTGTGGTGCATCCCCGGCAGCACCGAGTTCACCGTCACGCCGTGGCGCGCCAGGTCCTTGGAGATCGCGTGGCAGTAGTTGGCCAGCGCGGCGCGGGGCGGGCCAGAGAGGACGCGCATGGCGGCGGGATACTTGGCCGCGCCCGTGCTGATGTTGACGATGCGGCCCCAGCGCCGCGCCATCATCGGGCTGCTGAAGGCCTTGATATAGTCGATGGGGCTGAGCAGCGCGGTCGCCACCGCCTTCTCGAACGCTTCGCGCGAGACATCGCGGAAATCGCCGGTGAAAGGGGGCGGGGCGCAGGTCGCCACGAAGATATCGGGATCGGGGCAGGCGGCGAGGATCGCCTCGCGGCCCGCGTCGCTCGCGTGATCGGCGATGATGGGGCGGACTTTCGCGCCCGTCTCGGCCGCGATGGCGGCGCAGGTCTGTTCCAGCCGCTCGGCCCCGCGCGCGGAGATGAACACTTCGGCGCCTTCGCGCGCCAGCGCCAGCGCCGCCCCGCGCCCCATGCCCGCGCTGCCGCCGTTCACGAGCGCCTTGCGCCCGGCAATGCCCAGATCCATCGTAAAACCCTCTCAGCCTTCCTTGTTGCGTTCCCGGCTCGCCCGCGCCTCGCGCTTGATCGTCTCCAGCCCCGCCGGATCGACCAGCTGGCCGTAGAGCGCAAAGTTGTTGGCATGGCCGAACTGGTGGAGATTGAACGCAGACTGGATCGCGTTCCACATTCCTTGCGCGTCCATCGACTGGTTCACGCTCATCTTTGCGGTCTTGAGCCCGATGGCCGGGCGCGAGGCGATCTTTTCGGCCATCGCCAGCGTGAAGCTTTCCAGCTCTTCGCGCGGGACCACTTCGTTGACCATGCCCAGCGCCTTGGCTTCCGCCGCGCCGATGGGTTCGCCGGTAAACAGCATCTGCTTGGCCTTGCGGTGGCCCAGTTCGAAGGCGTGGACGAAGAATTCGTGCCCGTTCATGCCGAAGGCGACCACCGGATCGGAAAACTCGGTATCGTCTGCCGCGATGATCAGATCGAACGGCCAGATCAGCATCAGCCCCCCGGCAATCGCCTTGCCCTGCACCTGAACAAGGATCGGCTTGGGCAGATTGCGCCAGCGCCAGCAGAAGCCGAGGTAGACTTCCTGTTCGCGCGACATGTGCCCCTGCGGCCCGGCATGGCGATAGCCGCCAAAGCCCAGCACGGGCGGCCGCAGATCGCCCATCCGCGCGCTGTCACCCAGATCGTGGCCGGAGGAGAAGTTCTTCCCGTCTGCCGCCACGATCACGACGTTCACCTCGTCGTCGTCCATCGCCATGTCGAGCGCGTCGTTGATCTCGTAGAGCATCCGCAAGCTTTGCGCGTTGTGCTTGTCCGGCCGCGCCAGCGTCACTCGCGCCACGCGCGGGGCAGGGTGGTCGTAGCGAATGTCCTCGAAGGTCACTGTCCCGCCGCTCACTGCGCGGCCTTCCAGTCGCGGCGCAGCTTCTTGGCAAGGCTCCACTTGTGGACTTCGGTCGGGCCGTCATAGATGCGGAAGGCGCGCACTTCGCGGAACATGGTCTCGACGATGGTCTTGTCGGTCACGCCCATGCCGCCCATCACCTGCACGCACTTGTCGGCAATGCGCATCAGCGCTTCAGACACCGCAACCTTGGTCATTGAGCTTTCGACCGTGCCGAGCGAGCCGGTATCGAGCACACTCGCGCACCAGTCGATCATCAGTTCGCACTGCTTGATGTCGATCATGTTCTCCGCCAGCATGAAGCCCACGCCTTCATGGTCGATCAGCGTCTTGCCGAAGGCCATGCGCCGGTTCGCATAATCGGTCGCGATTTCCTGTGCCCGCATGCAGCCGCCCAGCCAGCGCATGCAGTGCGAAAGCCGCGCCGGGCTGAGGCGGATCTGCGCGTACTTGAAGCCCTCACCGGCATTGCCCAGCATCTGGTCTGCGGGCACGCGCAAGTTGTCGATGGTGATCTCGGCGAGACTGCCGGGCATCGAGCTGTCGATGGTGTTCGGCACGCCGGTGATCTGGATCGCGGGGTCCGGCAGGTCCACAAGGAACATGCACGCGCCGCCTTTGCTGTCCGGATCCTCGGACTTGGCCATCACGATGCCGACTTTTGCGCCTTCGGCCCCGGTGATGAAGCACTTCTTGCCGTTTATCACCCAGTGGTTGCCGTCCTTGCGGCAGGTGGTGAGCATCATCGAAGGGTCAGCGCCCGCGCCGTTGAGTTCCGCAGGCTCGGTCATCATGAAAGCCGAACGCGCGCGGCCTTCCACCAGCGGCTTGAGGAACCGTTCCTTGAGCTCCGGGCTGCCGACATGGCCGATGAGGTACATGTTGCCCTCGTCCGGTGCCTGCGTGTTGCAAGCCAGCATCCCCAGCGGTGTAAGGCCCGACTTGATCAGGATCACCGCCGTCTCGCGCTGGTTGAAGTGGCTGCCATCGGGGCGGATATGCGGAGTGAGCACGCCCGCCGCGCGCGCCAGTTCGCGCATTTCCATGACGAGTTCGTCCGTCGGCGCGCCGTGGTGGTCGCGGCGCGGATCCTGTTCATAGGCAAAGATTTGCCCCCGCACGAAGGCTTCGACTTTTGCCGCCATATCCAGTGCTTCGCTGCTGATCGTCATGTCCACATGCCTTCTTCAAACGCCGCGCGCACCCGCGCCGCTGCCGCAGCCCCGCGTTGCCGGGCACAAACAGTGCTTGCAACAGAAAGCTGTGCGCTGCCGCCGGGCGCTATCGAATATGAGAATGCGCCGGGGCAGGGGGCGCTCATCATCAGCCAAGGCGGCGATGAGTGCGGTTTTGCGCCTCCACTCATTCAGCCTCCTCCCGGATTACGTTTGTTTAATGTGCCCGCAACCGTCCGGCGCGGCGGGCCGATCTACAGGGCCTTCATCAGCACACCCACCCGGTCGGCAAGCCCTGCCGATCTTACCTGGAGACCTTATGAAGACGACCCGAGAAAAGCTGCGAATAGGGGTCTATGCACTGGCCGCAACCAGCCTGGTAATGACCTTCGCTGCCAATGCCGCTGCGCAGGCGCAGGACGCGCAAGCCCCAGCTCCAGCGGCAGGCCCGGCGGCCCATGCGGCTGGCGAGCACGTCGAATGGGGCTATGTCGGCCCCAACGGGCCAGACCACTGGTCCGAGCTCAGCTCGAATTACAGCGTGTGCAACACCGGCCAGCAGGAAAGCCCGATCGATCTCAAGGGCGTGATCCCGGCCGATCTGGGCAGCCTCGGCATCAAATGGTCGCCGATGCCGATCCATGCCACCAACAACGGCCACACCGTGCAGTATGATGCCCCGGCCGGAAACAGCTTCTCCATGATGGGCGGCACTTATGCGCTGGCCCAGTTCCACATCCACCACCCCAGCGAACACTTGCTTAACGGAGAGCGCTTCCCGCTGGAAATCCATTTCGTCCACAAGATGCCCGATGGCCGCATCGGCGTCATCGGCGTGCTCGTGGCCGAAGGCGCGGCGAACCCGACGCTGCAAAAGCTGCTGGACGCCATTCCGGCGTCGGCTGGCAAGACCACGGTCGGCCCCAGCTTCGATCCCCGCGCCTTGCTGCCGAAGAACCACGGCTTTGATCGCTATGAAGGTTCGCTGACCACACCGCCCTGCTCGGAATCAGTCGATTGGGTCGTGCTGCGCACGCCGATTTCGGCATCGAGCGCGCAAGTGCAGCAGTTTGCCAAGCTGTTCCCCTTCAATGCCCGCCCGCTCCAG